>JADKCL010000021.1 GCA_016718825.1 Bacteroidota bacterium
TTTTCAATATCCACTTTCAACTCTCCACCACAGCACAATAAGTGTCAAAACTTTTCACTAATAACTTTTCACTTTTCACTTCCCCCGCGGTGCGGCGGCCGGAGGCAGGGGGCCATTCCAGGTGAGGCATGGGCTGAAGGATGCGATGAAACACTTTTTGTTGAGCGTCAGGCGAAGGCCGGAGATGTTTTTATCGGCGACCGTGAAGCTGAGGTCGCAAGTATTGAGCCACTTTTGGTCGCAAGGTTTGTCGACGACGACGCCTTGATTGTTGTAAAAGGCGGCATCACGGACCCTTTCCTTTTCTTCCAGGACCATGCAATAGGTGCCCGGCGCGAGTTCGACGTTGAATGTGCCGTTGGCATCGGTGCGGGTGCGGGTGGCCATGGCCGTGCCGAGTGCGTTCATTTTTCCGGAGCGAATGAGGAAACCTTGGTTGGCGAAGGGTTTGGGTCGGCGGGCTTCTTCTTCCATTTCCTTCGAAGGTGCTGCGCCGCCGCAGTAGGAACCTGCAACGAGGATGTTGCCGGTGACTTTGAACATTTTGGTGTTGGCGAGATTGGGGTCGCGCACGCGGCCACCACCTGTGTTGCCGGCGTCAGTTGCTGTGTTGTTACCATTGTCGACCTTGGGCGTAGGCGTCGTGCCCGTATTGCCGGCATCGGAACCTTCACCGTTGTCGGCAACGGCGGTGGTACTATCGACGGGCTGCGGCGCAGGCGTGGAATCCGCCGCAGCAAGCGACGAGTCGGCGGGAACGGTGGTGCCGCCATCCGTGGTGGCCGGAGGCGTGCAAGCGGTGAGTGTTACCGCCGTCAGGAAAAACAACAATGCTTTTTTCATGGATTCTTGGATAATGAAGGCAATTTAGAAAAAAGGGCGGCATTTTGTGGCCGAATTCCTTGAGGGTAAGTTAGGGATGGGTTTTGACAGGGTGTGTCAAAATCGTAGATCAAAATCAACGGAATTCGAAGGGATACAACCACACAACACCCAATTCTGACCTTTCAACCTTGCATTCTTGGAACATTCGATTCTGAACCTGAACTTCAAAATTCGTTCTCGAAATCTTGGACCCCACATGAAAAAATTGCTGTTTTTACTTCTTTTTGGGCTTGTAACATGCACTTTGAATGCCCAACAAGCCCCGCATGATGGCTGCGCATCCGATCAGATGCTGCAACGCCTTCTCGCCAATGATCCCAAGGCCGCGGCCTTTCAGGCTGCATTTGATCAGCAATTGGCCGACATTGCCATGATCCGTGGCAATCAGCGCACATCCGGCATTACCACCGTGCGTACCATTCCCGTTGTCGTGCACATCATTCACAACGGCGGACCGGAAAATCTGAGCAATACCGTCATTCAGCAGGGCATCCAAGACATGAACGACGCCTTTGCCAATGTCGGCATTTACGATCCGCTTACGGGTGTGAATACCGACATTCAGTTTTGTCTCGCATCGCAAGATCCTTCGGGCGCAGGCACCACGGGCATCGTGCGTGTGCAATCGCCCCTCACCAACGTCATCATGGAAACCCAAGACCTCAGCCTTAAAGCCTTGAGCCGCTGGGATCCGACAAAATACCTCAATATCTGGCTCGTCGCCGAAATCAGTTCGCAGTCCATGGGTAGCGGCGTCGCAGGCTACGCCTATTTTCCGAGTTCGCATGGCCAACCCGAAGACGGCATCGTCAACGAAGCCCGTTGGTTTGGCAGCAATCCCCACAACAGCAAAATCCACGTGCATGAGGCCGGGCATTACCTTGGCCTTTACCATACTTTCCAAGGCGGATGTACCAACAACAACTGCTTGACCGACGGTGACCACGTCTGCGATACCCCGCCGGACAACAGCACGGCTGCGACGATTTGTACGAATGCGATGAATACCTGCGCCACGGATGACGATGACTTGAGCAACAACAATCCCTTTCGGCCCGTGGTCAATGGCGGCTTGGGCGATCAACCCGACATGATCATGAACTACATGGATTATGGTTTCCAATCCTGCCAATCTGCATTTACCCAAGGCCAATCCGACCGGATGAATGCAGCATTGAGCGGTACGCGGGCAAGTTTGCTCAGCAGCCTCGGTTGCCTTTCGCCATGTCCCAATCCCATCAACTGTACATTTACGCCGAATGCCACCAACGTTACTGCTGGAACCTTGGTCACATTCACCAACAATACCACCGGCGCCACGACTTATGATTGGACACGGAATGGGGTCTCCTTTTCGACGAATGCCAATCCGACCTGGATTCCAAATGCAGCCGGAACCTTTGTGATCATGCTGACCGCAGGCAATGGCGACCCGAGCTGCACAAGGACATTTTCCGTGACAATCACCGTGACATGCTCCGAAAACGCCTCCTTCACGGCTTCCGTCACAAGCGTTCCTGTCGGTGGCACGGTCAACTTCACCAATACGAGTACGGGCGGCAGTACCAATTTTCAGTGGTTGCTGGACGGCGTTCCGATGGCGACCACGACCCAATTTTCGCATACTTTCCCAACCGTGGGCGGCTACAATGTTTCGCTGGTTCAGATCGGGACGAATTGCTCGGATACTTCTTTGAGTCAATACATTACGGTCGGGAATTGTCAGCCTAAATATGCCAATCGCTGGTACTTCGGGCACCGTGGCGGTATCGACTTCAGTACGGGTCAGCCGGTTGCGGTGTATGACGGCAATCCAACGATGAATGCAGCCGAAGCAATTTGTTCGATTTCCGATGCACAAGGCAACCTGCAATTTTACTGCGACGGCCAAAATGTGTACAATAAGCTGCACCAAGTGATGGTCAACGGCACGAATATGATGGGTGGCTATTCTTGCACGCAGGGCGCCATGGCCATTCCGAAGCCAGGCAGCACCACGATTTATTATCTCTTTACCCAGGCGCATTTCGGCGGATCACAAAATGACGGGGACGGATTGTATGTTTCCGAAATCGACATGACCTTGGACAACGGCAATGGCGCGGTGACCATCAAAACCGATACTTTGCAGCGGATTGCGACCGAAAAATTGACCGCTGTGAACCACTGCAATGGCCGCGATGTTTGGGTCATCAACCACGAATATGGCACTGATGCCTTCAATGCATTTCTTGTAACGCCCAACGGCATTCAGCCTGCTGTCGTCTCCAATATCGGTTGGGTGCATGCCGGCGGATTTAACAATACGACTTCCTTGGGTGCCATGAAGGCTTCGCCGGATGGGAAAAAGTTGGCAGTTGCGATTTACCATCCGTCCTACGCCAAACTCGAATTGTTTGATTTTAACAATGCAACGGGTGTGGTGAGCAATCCCTATACCATCGTTTCACCGAATTTGCCGGAGCCTTATTCTGTCGAATTTTCACCGGATGGCAGCCGCCTTTATGTGGACATTGACGGGGATCGCCAACAGGTGCCGGCATCGCTTTGGCAACTGGACATGACTGCGGGTTCGTATGCGGCCATTGAGGCTTCCCTCACCAAAGTCAGTGGCAATTATGTCTCCTTTGGTACGTTGCAATTGGCACCCGACGGCAAAATCTACATGGGCCGCTACGAAACCGCCATCAACGAATATTACCTTGCCCGCATCGAAAACCCCAATGCCCTCGGATTGGCCTGCAACTTCAATTACAACGGCTTCTATTTCGGGCAGAACAATCAGCATTGGAGCAGCATCGGCCTCCCGCTGTTTAATTCCAGCTTTTTCACGACCACCACACCTGAAGTGGAGGGTCCTGATACCGTCTGTGCCAATTCGCAGGGGATTGTATTCCGTCGCCCAGCGAATGCCTGCAGTGGTGGCGGCACGGTGAGCTACCAAGTTTCGGGCGATGCCCAAGTGATCAGCTTTACCGATACGACTGCAACCTTGTCTTTTGGTGCTCCGGGGAATGTGATTTTGACCATCGTCGAATCGGCACCTTGCGGTGCGGGTTCGGGTGATTGGCATATTACGGTCATGCCGAGTGATACCACCGTTTACCTCGGGCCGGATGTAAGCCTCTGCACAGGCGCAACAGCCACATTGACAGCGCTTTCCGGCTTTACGAGTTATTTGTGGAATACCGGCGCGACGACGCCTTCTATTTCGGTCAATACCCCCGGCACCTATTGGTGCGAAGTCACCGGCGGCAGTCAATGCCGTCCACGTGACTCGGTCGTCGTGAGCCAAAGCAATATTGCGCTCAACGTCAATTTAGGACCCGACCAAACGGTCTGTTCGGGGCAAGTGGCAACCTTGGATGCCGGACCGGGTTTTGCCAGTTATCTCTGGCAGGATGGTTCGACCAATCAGACATTTACCGCTTGGTTTGCTGGCAACTACAGCGTCACCGTGACGGGCAGCCAATGCAACGGCAGCGCCACGGACCAAGCGCAAATTTTGCACAGTCAAATTGCACAGATCAATCTTGGGAATGATACCGCCTTGTGTAGTCCGAGCATTCTGCTGAATCCAGGCACCTTCACCGGCAATGCACTCTGGCAGGACGGTTCGACAGGAAACACCTTCACGGTCACCCAACCCGGCACCTATTGGTTGCAAGTGAGCAACAACCTCGGCTGCGCGAGCGGCGACACCATCGAAGTGACGAGTTGCGTCGCAACGCAAGACCCACTCGCCGGCCTCAATGTCCAAATTTGGCCCAATCCAGCGACGGAAAATCTGCACATCCGCGTGGAAGCCATGCAACGTCCTCGCAGCTTGCAACTCAGCCTTTGGGACATGACCGGCCGCGAATTACTGACGATTGCACCAACTTGGACGGGCGACCATTTGGAGGCAGTATTTGACGTGACCGCCATCGCGAAAGGCATGTACTTCTTGCGCATGGAAACGGAAAAAGGCCTAACGGCTTGGAAGGTAGAAATAGACTAAAAATTGATTCCGCGTTGCCAACCCTATCACAGTTTGGTGTATGGGTTGGCAACGCTAATTGGGCAACTTCACCGCGTTGCCAACCCTATGACCGGTTGGTGTGTGGGTTGGCAACGCTAATTTCAGCATGCGCTTGTACATTGTAACTGAGGCAGCACTAGGTAGTCAAATCCCTCCATTCCCCAATAAAAATTGCTTCTGAACCCAATATCTTGCATTATCGCGGAGCTTAATCCACGTTCAGCATGAAAACGTTTCTTTTGATTGCCCTTACGTTGTTGACCTTGAGTGTCTATTCGCAGGCCGACAGCACCAAAAAGCATTTGAATTGCTATGTCTCGGGCTCATTTTCCACCTCGGTCAACGACAATTTTAAGCAGGGCTCCTACGCCGGTCTCGAATTGGGAGTTTGCCTCAAAAACCTGATGTTTGGCGTGGCCTCCGGTCGCGGCAATCTGGACTTCAGTACGACCGGGATTCAAGACTATTGGTTCGAAGTCAAGGCTTATGCCTGCTTGCCGATCGGCGCAGTCAAAGGCTTCGCAGTAGCGGGATGGGGACAATACTACGGCACCAACCACAGCTTCATCGAATATGGCGTCGGCGCGGCCTACAGCGTCAAACAATGGGATTTTTCCCTGACAGTGAGCAACTGGGACCGCGTGGTGTACTTGAGTCCGGGAGTGACGTTTAATTTTGCGTTGTGAGGTGGGTGTCTGGGGAAGGGGAGGCAGCGATTCCAGCATGTGGAGCTTTCCTTGCACTTGATGGAGGAGCAAGATGCGACCTGCGCAGTCGTTTCACAGCAAATGCAGGACAAGGTCGATCTGCTTGATTTTAAAATCAAGAAGCTACAGACGACCAAAGAGATGATGTTGCGTGGATTGAACAATTGTGACACATGTTGCATGGAGGTTGAGGGAGATTCCAATTGCGCCGTGCTCACCACGGATCGTTGATTTTGAGGTTTGTGCAGATACCCCCCCACATAAGGATTTTCAACATTTAACAAATGCGGAAGTGAATGAATTCTTGTGTGACGTTTACTTTTGCGTTCCAATTAGCAATGATAAGATTAATCAAGCACCTTGATCTCCTCAACTTGTAGGATTTCCCTTGTAGAATTGTTGATCACGTAAACAACCACATGGCATTTTTCAGGACGCCAAGCGGGGTCAAGGGTAATTGAAAATTGATGCTCAATTTTCTCCCCTATGAAAATGGTGTTGCCCTTGACAGGAATTCCCCAAGTTCCCGGAGTAATCGACGTCCTGAGAACGTGGTTTTGGACATACGCGTCAACTTCTTGTGCGGGAATCGAAAAATCATATTGTTTTGAAATCAGGCTATCTTCAGTAATTACCGCCACGATGCGGTGGTTGGCATCTCCTGCAGTAAAATACTCCAAATTTGCCTGAATATCGAGCTTGCGAGTTCCGTTGTCGTAATTTTTTGCAAGGCCGATACCCAATTGGGGGGCTTCAGACAAAACTGCGCTGACCAAGGTGCCCCAATTTGCGTAGCGTGTCAGCGGACTCCCATTCCAATCGCGCCGATTGACGATGCCGACAGGAAGACCAGCGTTGGAGGCTTCATAATACAGCGCCAATTCGTCGCCCATAGGTGTCCTGAAATCTATCGGGAAACCTAGTACCGGAACTGGAGTCGCAAATCCGGTTGAATGCACTGCGATGATGACCAAGTTTTCACCATAGGTTTCCTTTAGCAAAGCAGCTTGGCGATGTGCATTGGGGCAGTTGCCGCACATTTGTCCAGTAAAATCTTCGATCAAAACCTTGTTTTCTGTCCCAGTGAAGCCGTTTGGATCAACTTTCGGGCCTTCGATCACATCACAGGCAGATCCAAAAAGTGCAATGACTAAAAAGCAAATTGCGCTGACCTTGTTGAACATATTTTGCAATCTTTGATAGACGAAATTTAGCACCATTTCTAGAAAAGATACAATGCAAGTGTCGGCAACAAGCGAAAATATCAAAACGTTGTAACATCTTCGAAACCGTATCAGGGCAAGGCTTGCAAGGATTACCACGAGGGTCAGGCGGCAATCGACAGCACTGGCAACAACGGCGATGCTGTAGTCCGCGATTGGCAATGCGACGACTCCGCTCAATATCATTGGCCTTCCCTGATTCGGTTCACATTGCTGTTCATTTTATGCCGCACGATCTTCTGGAACATCCACCGTTTGAATGATCCCAACTTCTGTTGGTGATTTGCATAGAAGTCATCCGGAGCGTCAAACAAACCAAAATCTTGGTTGATGCCCTTGTCCTGGATGAAGGTATGGCTGAGGTTCCATTCAATGTCCGGGCTTTGGAACTTGTCGGTGAAGACACCGAAGCCGCAAAAGGTGGTCTTGCAATCGCTATTTTTTCGTTGCAGTGCATTGAGATAGGGCTTGTCCAAAATCACGCCTTCCAGATAATACCAGTTCTCTTCGACAAAAACCTCGACCCAACTGTGCAGAATGTTTCGAGGAGACAGCCAATACCATATCCCGGAAATGGCACCCTTTTGCAAGGCTTTGTCAATCGTAAAGCCGTGGATGCGGCAAGGTACGCCCACAGACCTTAGCAGTGCCATCAGCAGGGTGGCCTTGGTATTGCATTGCCCGTAGCCGTCTTCCAAGACTTGCGAAGCGGCAATGTCATCGCCCGTATTATAGCCGAACCGAATTTCGTCGCGTACGAAGTTGTAAACAGCTTTTACGCGACTCACGATGGGCATGGCTATCCAATTTCTTTGATGGACGACAGATTGGATGCTGGGATGCGAGAAATTGAGAATAGCGGTCTCCTTTAAGTAATTTACCATGATGAACTAAATTGGTATGACGATCAAAAACGCTCAAAGCAAGTTATTGTTCATGACCAAATCGCATCAACCCCAAGCTGCTCACGATCACTACGAGGGTCACGCCAACATCGGCAGCAATGGCAAAAACGAGGTTGCTGTATCCCGCGACTGCCAATGCGACAAACACCACTTTGACAAGAATGGCGCTGACGGTATTAATTTTGATCCGTTTCAGGGTCGCCCTGCCGAGGCGTACTAGGAAAGGAATCAGCGAGAGGTTGTCGTTCATCAAAGCGATGTTTGCGGTTTCGATAGCCGTATCGCTGCCTGCAGCACCCATGGCAATTCCCAATGATGCGAGTGCCAACGCTGGCGCATCGTTGATGCCATCGCCCACCATGCCCACGCTGCCAAATTGCCCCAACAACCCACGAATGCTTTCGGCCTTGTCCTCTGGCAACTGCCCACCCTTCGCAATTTCGATGCCCACGATCGCGGCCACATAATTGGCAGATTTCTGGCTATCGCCTGTGAGCATGACGGGCTCTATGCCGAGTTCCTTGAGCTTCACGATGGCTTCCGCGCTATCGGGCTTGATCTCATCCATCAAGGCGATGATCCCTGCAACGCCCTCTCCAAAGCTCACAGCCACACAAGTTTTTCCTTGTCCCGAGAGTTCATGGACTATCTTTTGTGCTTCTTCGCTTGCGGGTTGCAATTCCTCGATGTAGGAAAGTTTACCAAGGAAAACCGTCTCGTCTTCACAAACGAGACATTTTGCAGTGGCTCCTTTGCCCATCACACTTTTAAAGTCCTTTGCCTTGTGTGGTTCAAATCCTTCTTTCCTGGAATGATCCACGATAGCCTGTGCCAATGGATGCTCGGAAAACATTTCCGCGCCAGCGGTACAAGCCAATAATTCTTCCAGACTCGTGCCATTGAGGGGGATCACGTCTGAGACAATTGGATTGCCGTAAGTGATGGTACGTGTCTTGTCGAGTGCCACAGCCTTGATCCTTGCCAATGCCTCGATGTATTTTCCGCCCTTGACCAAGGCTCCTTTGGCGGAGGCGTTTCCGATTGCGGCATAGATTGCAACGGGCGTGGAGATGACCAGGGCACAGGGACAAGCAATCACCAACAGCGTGATCGCCTGTTGCAGCCAATGGTTCACGTCCAATCCAAGTACCAAGACAGGAATCAAAAACACCAATACCGCCAATGCGATCATGGCAGGAGTATAGTACTTGGAGAACTTCTGGATGAATTTTTGGGTATCAGACTTGTTGGCCTGTGCCTCAAAGGTGAGCCTGACGATCTTAGAGAAGGTGGTATCTGCCGATGTTTTGGTAGTTTCTAGCTCAATGAAGCCGTTTTTGTTGAGGGTACCCGCAAACACGATGTCGCCCGTGCGCTTGTCCTTGGCGATAGGTTCACCTGTGATCGCCGCCTCATCCACGGTGGTGTCGCCTGCGACAATTTTGCCATCCATCGGGATCATCTCGCCTGGCTTCACTTGCAAAATTGTGCCGATTGCAATCTTGTCAATGGCAACGGATTCGCCTGTTGATTTCAGAACTGCCGTCTTGGGAGCTTTTTTCACCAATTCGTCCAAGGCCGACTTGCTGTTTTCAATGCCGATGTCCTCCAAGCGTTCGCCCAAAACATACAGCACCACGACCACAGCCGCCTCGGGATATTCTCCCAAATAGAAAGCCCCGACCACAGCGATGGTCATGAGCAGGTTGATGCTGCTGAACTGAAGCTTCACCAATGCTTTAAGGCCATTCCAGAGCACCCCATAGCCGATGCCAAGGATAAACGCGGCAAAAACGAAAGGCGCAAATGGCATCGGAATGTGAATGCCGATAATGGAGAGTATTTCCAAGGTCACCACGATCACGATCGCAGTGAGTAGGAAGATGAATTTCTTGTCTTTGATCGGGAATTTCATACTAAATGCTTTGGGATAGGATTAAATGTATTCAATGCATGATACCAATACCATACGGGTCCACCGACACCTCGGCCTGGAAGTCAGGCACAAGCTCAAGGGTGTTGAGGTCGATTGCAGTCACGTTTCCATTACGACCTCCGCATATTGACGAATGGTGTGGTGCCGGGCCTAAAAAGCTGACGTTGCGATTGGAAATATAAGCGCGGTTGTTGGCATCATCGACAGCAATCCCGTGCGATTGATAGCCCGCATAGAGTTTCTTGACAAAAGTATTCGTTTGATAGTTGATGATCGCTATGGAGCCAACCTGATCGGGGTTGGAGCCGACATCTTCCATGCAACTCACGAATAGGTAGGGATGGGTGAGCGAAAATGCCATTTCCTGGGGGAAAATGCCAACTGGAATGGCGGCAATCACGCTGTCGTTTGCTGCCGAAACGACGCGGACTTCATTGGTGCTTTGGCAGGTCACGAAATATTTTGTGCCATCAGGTGAAAATGCGATTTCGTGCGGCCTCAGCTCCTGTGAGGCAGGAAACGATTGCACGAGGTCGATTTCATCAAAGCCCGAGAGATTTGCAACATCGAGCTTGTACAATCCACTTTGCGTCTGTTTCACTATATACAATGTATCGTTGTTGGGATTCAATGCTGAGCCATGCGGGTTTGTGAAGCCAAAAATCGTTTGGGCAGTTGCGTTTGGGAGGTCAACGATTGCAATGGTCCCTCCAGAAAAGTCGATGACATAAGCCGATTTCCCGTCGGAGGAAAGCGAAAATGTATTCCAGTTTCCCGAACCGATGTTAACCTCACTGACAAGTGCATTTTCTGCCACTGAATATGTCTGGAAATAATGGCCCGTAAGAAACACCGTGTGCCAAAACTGGTTGTCTTCCGAAACCTTGAGCATGTGGGGGGATTCGATGGCGGCAGAATTCCCGACATTCACGCAACGCATGGCAAGCATCGAGGCAGCATCAAAGACCGTTACGACGTCGCAACCCTGGTTGGCGACGTAAAACTTTTTTCGCGCTGGATTGTCCGAGAATTTCACGAAACCGTTTTTGTCCGGAGCTCCTTGATCGATCCAATCTCTAAGCGTGAGTACTTCAGACCTGCTCAATGCGGGCCTTCCGATAGGCATCGTAGGCAAAAGCGTGAGGCCCAACGTTGAATCGGTGTTGACATAGTAAAACAAGGTACTGAAATCGGATCTGAAAGGAATGACCACCGCACCACCTCGGCTACCTTCGAAGAGGTGGTCCCAAGTCTCAAGCGCAAGGCCCGCCGCAGCGCCCTTGCTTTTGTCGTTGTGACAGCCACTGATTGAGCATTTGGCGGTGATGATGGCATCCACTTCTTTGGGATACCCTGACTCTTTAAATACAACTTCTTCCTTGTTCCATGTGCAAGCATGGGTCAATACAAGTATGGTCGCAAGGCAAAGGAATTTGGTGAAATTTCTTGACTGTCTTATCATTTCCATTTCCAGTGATTTGGGCGGGCTGGGGAGATACCCCAGCCCGTCCCTTAGATTACTAAATTGTTTATTCGGTCACGGGAATGTCCACGTTGACCTCCCCGATGGTTTCCTCGGTGGAATAAGGAATTCCGCCGGTCACGATCGCTTGGATGGCTGGGTCATAAGCGATTTCGTAGATGAAATAGTTGCCACAGTTGAGGTTTGGCAACTCGATATGATTTTCAGTCGAGTCACCTTTGATGACCAAATCATAACTATTGGAATCGGTGCCTGGGAATTCCTGAGCATCAAACTTAACATAAGCCCACAATGGCTTGGTATCCGCCCCATGGTGCCTGGGAAAAGCCACGATGGTGAGCGTGCCATCGTCGCCTGCCTTGCACTTCTTGCAAGCGGAGTAGGTGATCGCAACCGTCACGAGTAGGAAAAACAGCAATGTCTTTTTCATACAAAAATGGTATTAGTGTTTTACAAAAACAGCAATAAGATAAGGCTTTTCTCAATGCTCATGCCCACCACCGCCTTCGCTTTTGAGCAGGTGGCTTTGGATGTAATAGGCACCTTTCAGAACAAGCTTGGCGCCTGGCTCGAGATGCTGCACAGGAGTGACTTGGACGAATCCAAGCTGTGCGGTTCCAGTCTTGACCTCGATACGTTGAAAGTGGAAGGAGGTACCGTGTGTGTCCTTGTGTTCACCGCTTTCGGCGTGGTCATTGCCTTCCTCCTCGTGTGCTTCCTCCTCGCCTTCAGCGTGGTCATGGCCTTCCTCCTCGTGTGCTTCCTTCTCCCCTTCAGCATGGTCATGGACTTCCTCCTGTTTTTCACCGTCTTGATGCGCATGGCCTTCTTCACCGTGTTCCTTACCACTTTCCTCTCCATGACCCTCCTCCAAGACAAAGATGAACTCCCTGCCATCGGCTTTGATTACGGCATCCACTGGCAGGGTATTGACAGGCTGACTGCCGATGTCGATCAGCGCGTTTACGTACATGCCCGGGATGAGCAATTGCTTGTCATTTTGGATGTCGGCATGAACCGCCACGGACTTGGTCTCGTTTTCAAACGCCTTCCCTACGCTGAAGATTTCACCCATGATCTCGGTATTGTCTTGGTTGGTGAGGACGAAACGGACTTTTTGGCCAGGTTTGACCTTTTGCAAGTCCTTTTCATAGACGAGCAAATCCACGTGCATCTGGCTATTGTCCACGATGCTAAAGAGCGGTTTCCCCGGCTCGACATTGCTCCCGATCTTGATATAAACCTCTGTGATAAAGCCGGAAATGGGTGCGACGACTTGCACTGCCCCGCCGCCGATGCGCGTGGTGTCGAGTCGCAACATCCCCAATTGCCGCTGAAGGGATTGGTAACGTGCGGTTTCAATCTCATAGTCGGCCCTTGTGCGCTCAAAGGTTTTGCGTGCGCTCACGTTTTCCTCGCTCAAGGTTTTTTGCCGTTGGAATTCGGATGAGAGATATTGGAGGCTGCTTTTTGAGGTAAGGAATGCTTCCTGCAGCTTGGTGAACTCAGGGCTTTCGATCGTGGCAAGTGTCTGGCCTGCGCTGACCTGCTGCCCCTCGATCACCTTGATAGTTTTTACCACCCCGCCGTTCATCACAGAAACATCCGCCTGGTTTTGCGGTGGCAGCTTGGTATAGCCGTTGGCGTTGATCACTTCGCTCAGATTTTTGGACTCAAATGTCCCTAAGACGATGCCCGAGGCGGTAAATTGCGCCATATTGAGTTCTACCTCCTTGATGGCACCTTCTTCTTCCTCATGATGCTCCTCTTCTTGTGGTAAAACCATGCTTGCTCCGTTTGCTTTGGGGCTGCGCAGCAAGAGATACAATCCGAGCGCGACTGCTGCCGCGACAAGAATCCCTATGATGATGATGGCTATTTTCTTTTTCATTGTGATGCGATCTTATTGGTTTAACAAATACTGCAAGTTGATTGCAGCCTGGTTGTAGTCATGGATGGTTTGGAGATAGTCGGTCTGGATTCCCAAGGCCGTTTCCAATCCTTGGAGATATTCCATGTAGGAAACGTCTCCATTTTGGTAGGCCTTGGTCGCATTTGCCGCAATCACTTCTGCATTGGGGAGTGCGGACGTCTTGTGGTATTTGAGGCGGGCCTTCAAAGCGGTGATCTGTTGGAGCTGCTGCTGGAATTCGCTGGCGAGCTGTGCCTGGATGTAGTCGGCATTCTTTTGCTCTGCCTTCATTTCGATGGCAGCCGATTGGGCCTTGGCCTTGTAGCTCCCTGCAAAGACGGGGATGGCAACGCTTGCGGTGAATCCTTGGAAGCGCGGAATACCGTTGTAGAAGACGGGTTGCCCATTCACATCTTGGTTGCCCGTCAAAGATTGGATGAAATACCCTACCGTGAAGTCTGGCAAGATGGCCGCCTTCTCCACCTTCAGGTTGGCCTCGGCCACCTGCACATGCTGCATCGCCTGCAACAAGGCCGGATTTTGGGACAGCGTAGTGCTATCCGTCATTGCGGGTACGATCAACGGAATAAATTCGGATGGTTGAATGTCAAACTCCGTCTTGCTTCCCATCAATGCTTTCAATCGGGCTTTTTCCATCTGCACAGTCGTGGTGTTTTGGCGGATGTCTTGCAGCAGTTTTTGCTGCTTGGCGACGGCGGTAGTCTTTTCCAACAAATTGGTTTCACCCGCTTCAAACTTGATGGTTGCCGCACGTACAAAACCCTGGAGCAGACTGTCTTGTCGCAACAACAATTGATCGATGGCCATCCTGAATTGAATGATGTTCCATGCCTGCCGAATGCCCAAAATGATCTCCTGCCGTGTCATGCGGGCCTCTAGCGCGCTTGCCTTGACTTGTGCCTCGACTAGTTGCCGATTGGGCCCGTATTGGAAGGGGCTGAACGATTGGGAGATGGAATAATTTTGGTCAAAAGCCCGTGTATTGTATTGCCCAAGCGTCGTATTCAGGTTGGTCTTGGGCAAGTTCAAAGCCGCGCCACGCAAGGCTTCTTGCGCTTCGACCCCCAACAATGCAGCTTGCATCTGTTGGTTGTTTTTCAGGCCTAGGTCGATAGCCGATTGCAGGTCGAGGTTGGGTGGATTTTGCGCATTCAAGGCGGAGGCAAGAAGCAGCATCCCTGCCGACGAACTGACAATCCTGAACAGCTTTTTCAATCCTTTCATGCCTTGTTCCGAGTAAAAGTAGAGGATTGGCAAGACGATGAGTGTGAGGAAGGTGGCTGTGATCAGACCTCCGATCACGACCGTGGCAAGCGGCTTCTGCACTTCCGCCCCTGCTCCGTGGCTGATGGCCATTGGAAGAAATCCAAGCGAGGCAACTGCAGCGGTCATCACTACGGGGCGCAAGCGCACCTTGGTGCCTTCCTGGATTCTGTTCTCAATGCTTTCCATTCCCTCCTCCTTCAATTGGTTGAAATACCCGATGAGCACGATGCCATTGAGGACAGCCACGCCAAACAGGGCGATAAAGCCCACCCCAGCAGAAATGCTGAAGGGCATGTCGCGAAGCCAAAGCGCAAAAACACCCCCAATTGCCGAGAAGGGGATAGCCGTGAAAATGAGCAAGGATTGCTTGACGGATCGGAAGGTAAAGAATAGCAGAATGAAAATCAGCAAGAGGGCAACTGGAACTGCAATGGAAAGCCGCTTGTTGGCCTCCACAAGGTTCTCAAACTGCCCGCCGTAGGTGATGTAATAACCTGCGGGCAGCTTCAAGCTTTGATCGAGTTTGGCCTGGATTTCGTCCACCACAGTCTTTACATCCCTGCCGCGGACATTGAAGCCAACCACGATCCTGCGCTTGCCGTCTTCGCGGCTGATCTGCATCGGTCCGGGCTCGTAATCAATGTCGGCCACCTGCTCCAAGGGGATCTGGTTGCCAGAGGGGAGCGGCACAAACAGGGTCTTTAGGTTGCCGATGTCTTGGCGATCGGCTTCTGCAAGTCGTACCACGAGGTCAAACCGCTTTTCACCTTCGTACACCACGCCAGCAGCCTCACCGGCAAACCCTACTCGTATCACGCGGTTGAGGTCGCCCACGTTGAGGCCATAGAGGGCAAGCTTGTCTTTGTTGTAACGCACAGTGATCTGCGGAAGGCCTGCCACGCGCTCGGCCTTTGCGTCGGCAACGCCCTTGATCCCTTGGATCAGTTGCAAGACTTGGTCGCCCTTGCTCACGAGCATATCCAAGTCCTCACCATAAATCTTGATGGCCACATCGCTGCGAACCCCGGTCATCAACTCGTTGAAACGCATTTGGATGGGTTGGGAAAATTCTGTCATCGCCCCGGGGATTTCCTCCAATGCCTCTTCCATTTTCTCCATCAATTCCTCCTTGGAGTCTGCCGAGGTCCATTCCTCTTTGTCCTTGAGGATGATGATCATGTCTGCGGCCTCGATGGGCATGGGATCGGTAGGAATCTCTGCCGAGCCAATTTTGGAAACGATCATTTTGATCTCGGGGAACCGCGACTTCAGGATCTGCTCCGCCTTGGTTGTAGCTTCGATTTCCTGCGAGAGGGAGCTGCCCGAAGCGATGATGAGGTGCGTTGCCATATCACCTTCGTCCAACGTGGGAATGAATTCACCGCCTAGGGTATTGAATAGCAGTACCGCGGCAGTGAGCAGGGAAACGGCAAGTGAGACAACGATCACCTTTATCTTGAGTGCACCCCGCAACACAGGCGCATAGATCCTCTGTAAGATAGCCATGATGCGGTCGCTGATGTTGAGCTTGTGGCCGGTCTTCTTTTTCAGGACCAGTGCGCTCATCATTGGCACGTAGGTGAGGGAAAGTATAAAGGCTCCCAAGATTGCAAAGGCAACTGTTTTGGCCATCGGCCCAAACATTTTGCCTTCTATGCCCACCAATGCCAAAATCGGCAGGTACACAATGAGGATGATAATTTCCCCGAATGCCGCACTGCTCCTGATTTTGGACGCTGCGCCAAACACTTCGTCGTCCATCTCATTTGCGGTAAGCTTTCCTCCTTTGCCGCCATGCAGCCGGTGAATGATTGCCTCGACGATGATCACTGCCCCATCCACGATGAGCCCAAAATCGATGGCGCCTAGACTCATGAGGTTGCCACTGACGCCAAAAAGATTCATCATTGTCACTGCAAACAGCAAGGAGAGTGGAATCACAGATGCCACCACCAAACCAGCGCGTAGGTTTCCTAGCAGCAAAACCAAGATAAAAATCACGATCAATGCACCTTCGAGGAGGTTCTTGGCGACAGTCCCGATTGCCTTGTCCACGAGCTTGGTCCTGTCCATGAATGGTTCAATGGCTACGCCTTCGGGGAGCGATTTCTTGATCTGCTCCATTTTGGCCTTCACGCGACCGACCACCTCTGCGCTATTGCCTCCCTTGAGCATCATCACCATGCCACTCACTTCCTCTCCTTTTCCATCCATGGTGACTGCCCCGTACCGGATGCTGCTTCCTATCCTTACGTCCGCCACGTCCCTGATGAGAATAGGAATGCCATTTTGATTCTTCACGACGATCTTCTTGATGTCGTTGGTATCACTCACCATGCCGATGCCCCTGATGAAGTAGGCATAAGGCTTTTTGTCGATGTAGGCGCCACCAGTATTTTCATTGTTGCGTTCCAAAGCGTCAAAAATCTCAGCGATCGTGGTGTTCATGGCCTTGAGCTTGTCAGGCTGCACGGAAACCTCGTATTGCTTGAGGCTCCCTCCGAGGGTGTTTACCTCAGCCACACCTGGCGTGCCGATGAGCTGCGGCTTGATGATCCAATCCTGGATCGTGCGCAACTCGGTTGCATCAAACTTGTCTTCGTAGCCTTCCTTGGGAAATACCACATATTGATAGATTTCGCCAAGCCCAGTGCTCAGCGGGGCCATTTCTGGGCTTCCCAGCCTTTGGGGGATGACGCTCTCGGCCTCTTTAAGCCTTTCCGAGATTTGGGCACGCGCCCAATAGGGGTCCACCGACTCCTCAAAAACCACGGTGACTACGCTTAGCCCAAATCGGCTGATGGAACGTAACTCGATGATCCCTGGGATGGGCTTCACCGATAGTTCAATCGGATAGGTAATGAATTGCTCGACCTCCTGAGTAGCCAATGTAGGTGAGGAGGTAATGATCTGGACTTGGTTGTTGGTAATATCTGGCAGGGCATCGATGGGCAACCTGGACAGGGAATAAACACCCACGGCTACCAGTGCCAGCGTGAACAAGCCGACAATGAACTTGTTCTTGATGCTCAAGTAAATGATCTTGTCTAACATTTGGAATTCATGCTAATCGTAAAAGGGATGCAAATTGGCAATTGCCTCAATGCATGACTTTCCCAATGCATTTGCATTGGAATATGCCATCGATCCGATGATACCGGACAATGGAAAACGATTAACTAATCTTGGGGGGTTGCCAGATCGCCAAATCCACTTCAAGGGAGAAGCCAGACTGGTAGATCGCAAGTGTTGGCGTCGAATGAAACTTTAGTTGGCTGATTGAATCCTTATTCGAGGCGGTTGAAACAAATTGTCCGCAACAGAGGCAAGTGCAGAAAGGTGAGCACATTTCTGATTCATGTGAATGATTGCCATGATCATCAATTGCAGCAATCGTAGTCTGAATGGGTTCATTGCATTCCTCTCCATCGCTGCATGGCATGACGCTCAACAGCATAAAGTAAATACAAAGCATGAATCTTACCCAATTCATCGTGTAAATATACGACAGATTTTTATCGAATGCTGTCTCTACTACTAAAAAATTACAAATTAAAGAGTTATTTAGCAAGCTTAGCAAAAATGAAGCAAATTCGTAATCCCAAAAAGGTGCACTTTCTTCACTGTTTATAAATTCGAAGCTATGAGGTACTCAATTGTAGTTGTTTTCCATTTGGTTATCTCGATGTCGTGCTTATTTGCCCAAACTGCTATCCCCCGCATGGATTCAGTCCGGGTCGTTGAAAACGCTACCCTACTTCGCAATCCAGATGCAGGTGGCTTCAATTTGCCAGAGTTTTCGAAAATTGACTTAGATTTGGATGGAATTCAAGACTTGTTTGTCTTTGACAGGTCGGGTCGCAAGAGGCTCACCTTCCTCAATCGTGGAACTGCTGGACAAATCGACTTCGACTTTGCCCCAGAATACATCGCCGCATTTCCTTCAGATAACGCGGATTTTGCCCTTTGCAGGGATTTCAACTGTGACGGCAAGGCAGACCTCTTTATTGGCACTTCAAACGGCATCAAAGTCTATGAAAATACGTCAACAGCATCTTTGAGCTTCCGACTATATGCCGATACCTTACTTACCGACTATGGTGCTGGACCAGCCTTTCTTTACATTTTACAGGGTGATTTGCCAGACATGGTGGATGTTGATGGTGACGGAGACCTAGACTTGCTATGCTTCAATGCCACAGGGTCCATGGTGGAATGGCATAAAAATATGATTCTGGAAAATACCGGGGGGTGCGATGGATTGGATTTAGTGGCAGCAGACCGTTGTTGGGGTAATTTTCTAGAAGACAACTTCAACCAAAGTCTAACGCTGGGGATCAATTGCCGCACTTCTTCCCAAAATGTACAGCCTGAGAAGCCGAATGCCCATGCAGGCAGTACTTTGGCCGCATTTGACGAAGAACCAGATGGCGATCTTGAGTTGGTCATCGGTGACTTGGTTTACGATGGACTTACCTATGTCCACAATTCCGGTACGCCCGTAGATGCCGTAGTGGATTCTTTTGATTCAATCTTTCCAGAATACGATGCCTCCGTTTCAATCCCTATCTTTGTTGCTGGATTTTTCTTGGATGTGGACAATGATGGCAAAAGAGACATGATTGTCGCCCCGAATGTTGCAATTGTCTCTGCAAACTATGACAATAGCTGGTTTTACAAGAACATCCATCAAGGCAACGGCGTACTGCTAGAGCGCATCACCAAAAATTTCCTGACGGCAGAAATGGTGGACGTTGGCATGTGCGCTTATCCTGTACTCTTTGATCACAACGCAGACGGGTTATTGGACCTTATTGTCGGGAACTATTCCCGCAAGCTCAATAATGCAAGTATTAGTTCTGGCCTTGCATTATATGAAAATACGGGAACATCCACATCTCCAGAGTTTACCCTCACCACCCGCAACTATGCAAACCTCGCCAATGCCTTCATCCCTGCCAACTTTGGGATGACACCTGCCTTTGGCGACCTGGATGGTGATGGTGACAAAGACCTCATTGTTGGAGATGCTGACGGCTATATTCACTTTGTCGAAAACACTGCCGGCCCTGGGCAGCTAGCCAGTTTTCCAAATGTAACTTCCCAATATTTCAGCATTGACATTGGCCAGTTTGCTACGCCAGCGATTGCAGATGTCGACAGGGATGGTGACCCTGATTTAATCGTGGGCGAATTGTCAGGCAATTTGAATTATTTTCAAAATACTGGTACCCCTCAAGCCCCAATATTCAGTAGCAGCCCAACCGATGCAGCCTGGGGTGCCGTGGACGTGGATCCCATCTGCTGCACTGGTTTCAGCGTGCCGTTCATCTTTGAAAATCCAGCGTCAGGCCGCTTGGACATGATAGTTGGATCTGAAACCGGGAATCTTTTTTATTACAATGACCTTGAAAGTGACTTGGGTGGCATTTTCACTGTTGATCAGACCAACTTTGGTGACATAGACGAAGGACAACGCACAGCAATCGTGGGGCAAGACCTGAATGGGAATGGTGTTTGGGATTGGATTGTGGGAAACGTGCGAGGTGGCCTTGGGTTTTTTGAAGGCAATGGCCTGATTACAAATGAAGCTGAAAGTGAATTGAACACTAAACTGGATTGGACAATTTATCCTAACCCGAGCACGGGAACCGTGACAGTAAAAACGAATTCCGATGCACGTGGTAGCCTATGCTTAACCATCTGTGACCTCCAAGGACGGGAAATTCTAATCCATGATCTAAGTTCCGCGAAGAAAGAGATAGAATTGGACCTGTCAAAATTCTTGCCAGGAATTTATTTCTTGCACATCGACATGAATGGCAGATTCAAGCGTGTAAAGCGGCTAGTGATTCTTCGTTAGTTACTCTAAGAAGTCGTTGGTCATGTCATAAGTGCACCACATGCCTAGTATTGTTTAGGTGGTCAGACGTTGAGTGCCGACTTTACGGCTGCCCATCCATGGTGAAAGCCCAATTTTAAGGATGGCTTTGCCTTTGAAGGAATCCACTGAAGGTTGCGATACCCGAAGGCCGGGCCTATTCAAAATTGATATTGAGCACGAGCAACTGAGAGAAAAGGTCAGAAATAGCACGGGGGAATCGTGTACGCTCTGGAACATAAATGTTTTGCAAGCCCCGAGTAAACCTTAATTCGGGTGAGAGTTTTAGTTTTTCTCCATAGATATCCACCCCCACAGAGGCCAGGTATTGCAGGTCAAAGCTTTTAACCTTGAGCAAGTCGGGATCGTTTAGCACTTTTTTGCTGCTTGCTAGGTTCAGGGATGGTTGTAGGCCAAACATCACCCAAACCCGCAGGTTCTTATGGAAATCGCTTTTAAATTTGATCGCCAATGGCATGTTCAAATTGCTCGACTCGATCTTTTTGCGTACCACAGGTTCCGCATTGGTCGTGGTGGAGTCCAAATAAAAAAGGAAATCGCGTTCCTCCAAGGAAACGGATGGCATGAAACGCAGATCCCAATGGTCGGCTAAGTTCAAATTGGTAATCAGGCCCAGATATACACCAGGCTTAGGAACCAGTTGCACACTATGTACCACGATGCCCGTGGATTGATCAAATTGGTTAATCTGAGCAGTCATGTCATAGCGGGCGAGGCACATCCCCATCGTAAAGCCCAGATTGAAAGGGCGTTGGTCAAAATAATGTGAGGTCTGAGCCTGCAAATTGCAAATAGCCAAACACCACACCAATCCCAGAGGAAGGATTACTTTTCTAATAGATTCAACATGCATATACAAAACATCAATGGCTTAAGCGTGCGCATCCTGCAAGCACAGATTTTCGAAGTTTTCAATTCTGACTTCAATTTCCACCTCAAAGTTGGGGCTAATTTATCGACACACGCCTATTTTTTTTCCCTTGCCTCCAAAGCAGCATGATTTACGTGAAGAGCTCCTTTCAATAGAGGTAAAATCAGTCAGTCTTTTCAAAAATTAACCAATATTCACAGCTGCCTTCCACTTGCAATCCCGATTTTACATTGGTAGGCCGCTTCATTGTCGTTCAGAAAGCTCATTTAAACTCTGCTCCACCTCTTGCGACGCTAGCGTGGGAGATAAAGTAATGATCTGGACTTGGTTGTTGGTGATATCCGGCAGGGCATCGATGGGCAACCTCGACAGAGCGTAAACACCCACGACCACCAATGCCAGCGTGAACAAGCCAACAATGAACTTGTTCTTGATGCTCAAGTAAATGATCTTGTCTAACATTTGGGATATATGCTAATCGTTAAAGGGATGCAATTTGGCGCTTGCCTCAATGCATGACTTTCCCAATGCATTTGCATGGGAATATGCCATCGATCCGATGATATCGGACAATGGAAAAACGATTAACTAATCTTGGGGGGTTGCCAGATCGCCAAATCCACTTCAAGGGAGAAGCCAGACTGGTAGATCGCAAGTGTTGGCGTCGAATGAAACTTTAATTGGCTGATCGATGCCTCATCCGAGGCAGTTGACACAAATTGTCCGCAACAGAGGCAAGTGCAGAAGGGTGAGCACATTTCTGATTCATGTGAATGATTGCCATGATCATCAATTGCTGAAATACTGGTTTGAATGGGAGCATTGCATTCCTCTCCATCGCTGCATGGCATGACGCTCAGCAGCATAAAGTAAATACAAAGCACGAATCTTACCCAGTTCATTGGTGCAAAGATATACTCTTTTCGTACGCTTCCAAACGCAGATGACTAATTGCCAGACTTGCGACGTGGCAATGTCCATGCCAATTTTTAGAGCAAGCGCCAGCCTTCAAAATTGAAATTTCTACTTTCCAAATGCCAAACTTGGCGATCCAAAATTGATGCAGGAAGGTTGACTTTCCATCCTTAGATAGATAAGTTCCATGCTTAGAGGTTCACTTTTGAACCTCTAACCATCAAAGTTGAACCTCGGTTATTCAAAATCGATGGTCAGAGGTTGACTTCTCATCTTCTGACGATCGACATTGATGCTCAGAGGTTGACTTTTGATCCTCAGACATTCAAATTCGATGCTTGGAGCATGACTTTTGATCCTCAAACATTCAAATTCCATGCTCAGAGGTTGACTTTTGAACCTCAGACATTCAAGCTCCAACCCCTGACAAAGACCATTCAACGTTGAACATTGACCTTTGAATGATTTTGCTTCAAGCGTGATGCGCTGTCCATGAAGCATGAACCTCGGGCCATCATCGGTCAACCCCAAGGGCATGAACGGCGAAGCTCCGTCATTCAACATCGATGCTTGGAGCAAAACTTTTGAACCTCAGACATTCAAATTTGAATGTTGAACATTCAAATTCGATGCTTGGAGGATGACCTTTGAACCACCAACATTCAACATCGATGCTCGGAGCATGACTTGTTGACAGCTGTGCATCAACGGTCAACCCCTCGGGCATGGCACTTCAACCTCGGAGCATGGCCGATGAATGAAAACGCTTCAAGCGTCAATGAAATTCCTTCGATGCTCAATGTCAGGGGTTCGATCCTGATATTTTCGGGTTTTTTGCTGGAAAAATTGGGATTGCTGAGGGAATGGCGGGCTAAACATGCGAAATGCAATCAAAGCCGCTTCGCTTTTGCTTTGCTCCAGCGGTGCGCAGTCTAGGTAGCGCAAGGCGCGTGTTGTATGATCCCCCTTCCCGATTTTCGGCCGCGCCAAAAATCGGGAAGGGAATAAAAAAATGGTTCATTGCCGGCTACCTAGACGCCGCCCCGCTGGGGAAAAACGGTGTGGGCAAGGGTGTGGTCAAATAGCCGCAAACCGTATGCCCATACCCACACATCGCTGCTAGGCAATCCTGCCAGTTTATCCGCCAAACTGCCCGTTCGTCCAGAATATGTACCGTTCGTCCAGAATCGGTGCGAGCAACGGCGAGGGTGTGAGAGATGATTTGGTCACGGCATTCGGTTTGGAAACGGCTCAAAATGGGCATTTTGAGGCAAAACTCCCAGACACACTCACACTTTACACTCACTCGCCGCGCTAGCGGCCCGTGCCCGTTTGTCCAGAATATGTACCGTTCATCCTGAAATCGGTTTGAGCAGGGGTCTGCGGCATCTAATGGGCGTAGAGGCTGATTTCAGTGTGAGCTCGAGTGTGAGAGCACAGATTTGGGCAGCGCAGATCCTTCGCTTCGCTCTGGATGACATGCCCGTTCGTTAAGTCAAACGACCACTTCGTCCTTCCAGGTGTACCGTTTGTACATTTGTCCAATTTTCACTTTTTACATTGTTTATCATTGCAAAGTCTTCGGGAACGGCCGCAAGGGACAAAGGCCAATTCCGCGTTCTTTTTCATTAACTCAACCGATGGTCCCCGTATCAGGACGCTTACCTGAACAAATCTTTATCATCTCAAAATACCATTAACCTATGGCATTTTCAGACGTTCAGACCGGGCTTGATGCCGTTAGGCTCGCCCGGATTGCTCAGAACCTTACTGCCTTGGAGGCCGACTTGGACTTTGTGATCAAGTTGACCGCAGCGCAACGCAGCAAGATGTACTCCATTGGCAATAGCCGCTTCAGCTTTGTAGAAAAGGCGTTGCGCTTTGCCAAGCAGTTTCCAAACCTCTTGCCGGGGTTCCGGAACCTGACAAACTTCGTTCGGATTTCAAACGACTATTCCAGTCTGCTTCCAGTTTTTGACCGCGTGAAGACGCTGTATGAGAAGCTGGACGACACCGTGATGCAAATCGGTGGCAACTACATCGACTACTCCTTGACCTTCTACGACAATGCGAAGGCAGCAAGGGATGGCGATGAGCCCGGCACCGAAGTTATTTGCAAGGAATTGGGAAGCCACTTTGTGCGCAAAAACGGCAAAGAGGTTTTGGCCGAAGAACCTGAAACCGAGACCGAAACCGTCAATGAAAACGGAAAAACCAACGGTGGCAACATCCAGGTCCTGATTCCAGGCAACGAACAGCAGAACTCCTAACCCGCACTTGCTACCCCGACTTCCCTAACCGGAAGCGATGGGCGACTGCTTGCAGGAGCCTACTCTTACCAAGGATTCTATTTTTTTAATATTGCGATAGCCTGCTTTTTGTGGGCTATCGCTGTTTTTTGGGGGTAGCGGGATCAAAGCCTGATCCCAAGGTTCAGCTGCAAGGGAAGATATGGGCCAAAGTACCGTCCCGACCCGTAGGGAACTACTTGCCTCGTCATGATTCCGCAACCAAAGCCGATCACTGGCTCGACAAAGAACCGCTTCGCAAAGCTTTGGGTGTAGGCAAGATTCACAATGAGATCGAATTCGGTGCCTTTGATCGAAGAAATCCCAGGGCTATTCGTGGGAAGGCTCCCCCAGCAGTCGCCTTCCATGTTGAACCGCTGATAAAACAAGTTTGGCCTGAGCGCCAATTCCTTGAGTACCCAGACAGGAATGGAGATTCTCATGCCAGCATAGACACCCCAATTGTTGCGTTGGCAATAGTCTTCGGGATCCTTCGAGAATAGTTTGCGCATCGGAGGAAATGTCGGATGAATGAACTCCGAACCGCCACCAACAAATACACCGATTCGATTGCTCAGGCTGTACTCGATGTCGCCGATCAGGTCAAGGTTGAAGGCTCCAAGGGTGTTCACACGAATGGCAAAGCGATGTTGTGGTTTGACCCTTTCCTGCGAATAGCCTTTGATGCCAAAGCCAACTACGATTGCTAGGAAAACGAAAATGGATTTCATGACGGATTCATTTAGATGAAGCTGACTGCCACAGATACGCCTAGAAAAAGGTTTGCTTCCAAATTCAGCTGATTATCGATTGCTTACCATTTTGATTGTCTTCGTTGACCACGGACTCACAACCCTTGCAAGGTAAATTCCCGACGTGGGTGCATCAAATCTGAGTGCATGGTTTCCCACTGCTAGCAACTTGTTATGAAGCAAAACAGCCACTTCCATGCCTTTTGCATCGACAACGGTCACTGTGACAGGCGTTTCTTTGCCGATAACCGTGATGGTAATGCTCGCCTCTGAGCCAAAAGGGTTTGGGTAAACACTCACGGCAAGGTCACGTGTTACGGTTGGCTTTCTTTTGAAGGCTGGACAGTCACCCCCTTGCTGAAACCATGCTGTCGGGCGCATCGTCTCAAGGCAAAGCTGCATTCTGCCCTTTTGACATTCAGTGAATTCTGTGCGGCAATCATCCTTGGCATAGCCCATGAAGTTGTGCAATGGATCCTTTTTATCCGGGCTATCGCCGTGGCACGTATTCCTTGCAAGTGGACATTTTCGGTATTCCTCCTCTTGAGGCGGGGTATCACAGCAGCAGTCGCCCTCCGTCGCGCATGTGGCTGCATCGTCACATCCATTTTGAAACACATGAAGTAAACTTAGCCAATGGCCAACCTCATGCACCATCGTACGACCCATGTTGTAGTCGTCATTGGTTGCGATATTACCTGTTGTCCCAAAAAAGTAACTCCTGATGACAATGCCGTCCAACTGCGGGGCAATTCCAAGTTGCTGAGGAAAGCTAGAATAGCCGTAAACAAATGTATTGGATACTGTCACAGTATTTACCACCCACACATTAAGGAATATGTTCGGGTCTTCTTGGATAGAATCTTTCAAAATGGCCGCATTGGTCGTTCTTTCAATATTGATCAAATTGGGCAATAGAACCCGATTGACACCTGCCAAGCAAAATTGAATCTCAGTGTCCACCCCTCCCGATTCACCCCTGAAATCAGCATTTAGCTGGTCGATTTGCGAGGTGATTTGGGCAAGGCTGATGTTGTGCGGGTCGTTCGGCTCAATAGAATAGATCACATGAACTGCTATTGGGATAACCTTAACGATGCCTGTAATCTTATTTGCCCGCTGTTGGGCAGCCAAACCAAACTGAATATCGCTCGGGCTTAGAACATCTGGATTCTTGGTGCCACATGTCAATTCCTGCCCAGACAAACGCGTATAAAACACGACCAAGCACAGCGTGGTAAAGAGGGTGAACTTTCTCATGTCAACTAAAATTTAACTCCAAAAAGCAACCCACCAGTCAACGCAACATCACCATAGATCGAGAGATGAGATTGGTTGTAAGGTTTCTCCCCATATCTGGCGTAGTGAACCCACCGATGTTCAGTTACTTCGTAAGGTGGTGAATCGTTGACAAAAGTGTAACTATCAAAGTTTGGAACGTACCCAATCCCCACACTAGGCTCAAGGAAGAAGTTTCCAAACAATAGGTTGTAGCTCAAATTGCAGGTCACACCAAGGGAATGATGCCACTCTGGACCAGAAAATCCAGAAAGTTCACGATCCCAGTCACGCCAATGTTGAAACACCAATTCTGGCTTCAAGGCAAACCCCGCTAAGTTCGAAGCCTTTTCCTTTGAAAGGTAGAACTTTGGCCCGGCTTTGAGAAAGAAGCCTTCGGCTGGCCCGCGCAAGGAATCGATGTTGGGATGGATCAAAGCTCCGCGCAGTGCTATGGAGACTCGGCCTTTCAGGAAGACTTCCACCTCGCCAGTGATATGGCCTGTAAAGATGCCGCCTACACCAGACTTGATCGCCCAAGTACCGCCTGTTTCTTGGGCTTGGGCAGACGGACTGCCCCAAAAGCAGAACGCTATCAGGGCGATGATGGGAAGAAAAAGCCTCAATTTTCGATTCATTGTAGGTGATAAGGGTGATACTTTGTGCTACGAATATAGCAATTTAATGATCAGTTTGTGCTGGTCTTGAAACAGATTTAGGGAATCTCTGGCCTTTTGTGGGGACCGACTAGGCGGCTTGATGCGGCCTCGCTTCTTTGAACTTCCAAAAAATCAAGCGAGTACTTTCCAACCCCTTTTTCCTATCTTCGCCCCAAAGTTTAAAGTTACAAGATTTTCAGAAATGTCCATTGATCGCGGAGAAAGCAAGATAGAGGAACTCATTTGCGAAAAAGTAAATGCGTCACGGCTTTGCGGTGCTTTCCACGTGAACATCCTGAAGCAAAACTGACCCACCATGCTCCATACCATCATCCAAAGCAAGAAAAACGAATGGATTCAGTCGCCGGATTGTGCGGTTTCATCCTTGCTCAATTACATTCGGGAAAAGGGACAACTCCGAGACACACAGATTGAGGCGATTGAGACGTACCTGTTTCTAAAGATTCAAGGGGAAAACAAACCTTTGTGGCAGCTCTTTTCGGAAGGCTTTTTCAAGCATGGCACTGACTTGAACAAGCTCAACATCAATCAAGCTGCTCGGGAATATCTGGAAAAACACGTCAACGCCCAGGCCTTGTACGATTTTGCGCGGCAACCCAACGGCAAGGGACAACTGATTCCCAATCTGTCCCAAGCAATCGTCGATCATCCAGAGACACTGGACTATGATAGGATCATTCGTGCGATTTTCTACAACGTGAGCTATGCCGACTATCTGATGAGTTTGCCAATGGGAGCGGGCAAAACCTTCCTCATGGCGGCCATCATCTATCTGGACCTCTACTTTGCGGACAATGATCCTGACAATAAGGCTTTTGCACACAATTTTCTCGTCCTTGTACCATCTGGCTTAAAATCATCGATTATTCCGAGCTTGCGGACGATCCAAAACTTCGATCCGTCATGGGTATTGCCGGAACCGTCGGCAAGCAAGCTTAAGCGTTTGCTCAAATTTGATGTGCTCGATGAAGCCAAGACCGCAAAGAAAAGCAACAAGGCACGCAATCCGAATGCGCAGAAAGTAAATGCTTGCCTTCCCAATCCGTTTGGGCAAGTCTTTGTGGTCAATGCTGAGAAAGTCGTCTTGGAGAGCTTCAAATTTGATGCACAGCTTCAATTGGCGTTGGACGAAGAGGAAAAGGACACCACCAATGACCTCAAGCGCTTGTTTGGGCAGATTCCCAACATGTCGATTCTGATCGATGAGGTGCATCATGCCGCAAGTGACGACATCAAACTCCGCCAAGCAGTCAACTATTGGCAGAGCAAAGGAAATATCACCACTGTCTTGGGCTTTTCAGGTACGCCTTACCTTTCTTCGGCTGAGACCATTCCCGTAGGTGACTTTGCCTTCAAATTTGCGCAGATCACCAATACCGTATATTTCTATCCCTTGGTGACTGCCATCAGGAAGTTTTTAAAATCACCGACGGTGAGGGTGGCGGAAAGCTTGGACAGGTTGCAGATTATCGAGCAGGGCATCCGGGACTTTGACGGGCAGTACAAAACCAAACGGTATGGCAATGGCACCATTGCCAAGATTGCCATCTATTGCAGTAACATTGAGGTGCTAGAGGAGGAAATTTATCCCTTCCTCACGGGCACCATGCAGATTGATCCCTCTGAGATTCTGAAATATCATGGGGGCAATGCGACCTACAAATTGCCCAAAGAAAATGAGCTGGAGTTTAGGTCACTCGACCTTCCTATTTCGCGGAAACAGTACATTTTGTTGGTGCAGGTGGGCAAGGAAGGCTGGGATTGTCCAAGCCTGACGGGGGTTGTCCTGTCTCAGAAAGGCGACTGTCCGCAGAATATGGTTTTGCAAACTTCTTGCCGATGCCTCAGACAAGTGGACAAAAATAGCCAAGAAACTGCACTGATTTGGCTCAACAAGGAGAATGCGCAAACGCTCAATGACCAACTCAAGAAGGAGCAAGAAACAAGCATTCAGGAGCTGAATGGTCTCAAAAAAGTTCCAATCACGGATTTGGTGATGCGTGTTTCTCGTATGGACTATTTGAACTTACCAACGGTCGATTTTTACCAGCTCAAGGTGACTTATCAGGCCATCGAAGAGGCCGCGGATCCACAAACGGCGGCAAAACTCAAGAAACTGCGTACCAATCTGGACAGTTACAAGTCCAATGCCTCGGTGAGTAGCAGTGAATTGATGCATATCGGCGAGGGCGACATTGCCATTTTGGGTGAATCTGGGAATGAAACTGCAAACTTCAATCAGTGGAAGTTTGCGATCTGTAGGGAAAGTTTAAGCACGTTGGGCTTGGATGCGTTGTTGCCCTATGAATCCACGTTGAAAGCTATTTTCCAGTCCATCACGTTTGATCAGGAAGGGAAAAAAGTATTTGATGACCGCTATGACCGTGCGGCGATTGCCTCCAAGATCAGGCTTGCTTTTGTGACATCTCGGGAGTTGGAAACAAAAAAGGAGGTGGTGCCACAAGCAGCGAGTTTGCTGATCGTGGAAAATCTGGATGCCGTCGAACGCAACCCCAATTTGTTTCCCAATGATGCCGATGTTGCAAAAATATTGAGTCTTGATCCCCACGGTGTTGCGGTTGAACGCAGCGAGGCTGAAATCTTGCAGGCCTATGACATGATGAAGCAGGCAATCTTGGATTCAAATCCAGCAATGGCAGCTTGGGTCCCAACGCTCGATGCCTTCCGCGCACAAAATCAGCTCACGCCCGTAATCGCCAACAAAGACAGCAGCTTCCATTATTTGCCGTACAATTTCAAGGCAAGCACCTTTGAAATGTTGATGCTTCAAAGAGCCTTAGCTTTGGAGGAGTTCAAGCAACGTGGACTCGAAATCTATTACAATGGCGAGCGTGGCCTGACAGGTTTTGTGATTCATTGTTTCGCCAAGGAAGGCCGCTACTGGAAAAACATCGGCAAATACACCGCCGACTTTCTCATCATACAACGCAAGGCCAAGGACAAGATTCACAAGGCCCTGATTTTGGAAACCAAGGGCGCAGGCTATGCCAATGATCCTGTGTTTATTCGGAAGAAAAAATTCTTGGAGACGACCTTTATTGAGGAGAACAAAGCCAATTTTGGCTACAAGCGTTTTGACTTTTTGTATTTGGAAGACAGCAATGATCTGTCTACGAACGTTTTACAACTCAATTCCCGCATTACGCAATTTTTCAACGACTGATTATGCCACTTCGTTATATACCCTACGTACCCAATACCATCGAGGGCCAAGCGATCCTCGACAACATCACGCGTACGCAGCGGCTGTTGCGCTACCGTGACAGCGACAAAGTCGTGCAGCGGATATTGCGGGGCATGCCCTACTATGAGGTGACACCTGTGGAGGCCGTGGGTGAGCCTTCCGAGAATCTGGTCATCCGTGGGGAATGCGTCTCGGCTTGTGCTTACCTGAAAGACAAGGGGATTGAGGTGGATTTGGTGTATATTGATCCACCGTTTGCGAGTGGAGCGGATTATGCGAAGAATGTTTACATCCGAAAAAGTCCAAAATTAGCGGAAAAGATTGCCGCCGCTGAACAAGAAATGGATAATGATGAATTAAGAGCATTTGAAGAAAAAATGTACGGCGATATCTGGGACAAAGAGAAGTACCTGAATTGGATGTACGAAAACCTCATTGCCATTCGAAGTGTCATGAGTGATACTGCAAGCATCTATGTTCATCTTGATTCAAAAATTGGGCATTATGTCAAGATCTTATTAGATGAAGTTTTCGGCGAAAGTAATTTTAAAAATAATATTGTTTGGTGCTACTTTGGCTTCAAAAGGAATACCACCAAAAAATTTCCTCAAAAACACGATGATATATACTATTACGTAAAAAATGATGATAACTATACCTGGAATACTCAATTAAGACCGCATAGCGAACAGTATTTGGATAGATTTAAAGTTGATGAGAATGGCAAACGCTATAGAGACGATGTTAATCCAACTGGTGGTGGTTCAAGAGTTATTTATGAATCCGATGGAGATATTGTTGAATCATTCTGGAATGATATACCTCCAGTAAATCCAGTAGCAAATGAACGACAAGATTATTCAACACAAAAGCCAGAAGCACTATTACAACGAATTATCAAAGCAAGCAGTAATGAAAAAATGCTAGTCGCCGACTTCTTCGGCGGGAGCGGCGTCACCGCAAAGGTAGCCCACGACCTTGGTCGTCGATTCATCCACTCAGATGTTGGTATCAACAGCATCCAAACTGTTCGTGACCGCCTGCTAGAGGCCAAGGCTTCCTTTCAAATTTTGGAAGTTCAAGATGGGGTGAGCCTCTTCCGCAATCCGCAGCAGACTATGGATAAGCTCGCAAAATTCATCCCTGGCTTGCAACGCAACACGGCAGGCTTGAGCAAGTTTTGGTTTGGGGCGATCCTCGATACGAAAACAGGCACCATCCCCGTTTATGTCCCTGACCTGATCAATAGCCAAGAAAAGTGTCTGGACATTCCCGCCATGAATAGGATCATCAATCAAGAGCTCCAAAACCTGAGCTTTGATGCCAAGCGTGTGATTGTCTATTATATCGACATCGACGACCGCGAAGGCTTGGAAAAATTCATCCGTGACAACAACGCCACAGAAACCGAGGTAGAGCTTCGTGACCTCAAAAACCTCTTGCACGAAGTCGTGATCGAAGACATCGTGAAGTTGGAAATCAAAGCATCTGAGGAGAGCCATGAAACGACCGTGACCCAGTTCATCAGCGATCGCCTGATCCAGAAGATTCACGATTTCAATGAAAAAGGCAATCTCCAATCCATCAAGAAAGGAAAGAAGTTTGACCCCATCACCATCAGTGAAGAAGGTTTGGAACTCATCGAGTTGATCGCCGTCGATTGTCAAAATGCCGAAGGCCCATGGAAAAGCACCACGGAAATCAAAATCGACAAACTCGGGTATGTCATCGTTGATGGGGTGAAATCCAAGAACTTTTGGGACGGGAAGATCCTATCTCCGACGAAACCGCTACGCATCAAGGTTAGAAATATCAGTGGGGATGAGACGATTGTGAAGGTTTCTTGATGTTTTGGCACCGTGATTTTGCTAGAACCCAGAAGTGAGCATCTGAACAACCCCTCCAATCTCAACAAGGGTCACTTAGGAAACAAGTTTCATGAGCTTGCCGGGGATAAGTTCAAGTACATCATGGTGTTTGAGCGGAATCCGATTGACGGGGCGTGGACTGTGGATGCCGTGAAGCGGATGGTGGGGATGTTGTGAGGGGGGATTGGATTCATGCTGTGATCACCTGCATATTGTGTTTACTACTCTCGTCGGCGCAGTCAAAGGCTTCGCAGTAGCGGGATGGGGACAATACTACGGCACCAACCACAGCTTCATCGAATATGGCGTCGGCGCAGCCTACAGCGTCAAACAATGGGATTTTTCGCTGACCGTGAGCAATTGGGACCGCGTGGTGTACTTGAGCCCAGGCGTGACGTTTAATTTTGCGTTGTGATAAAGGGCGTTCTGGGACTGGTTCTGCGCCATTGCAGTTTTGTATTCTCAGAATACAACAATATTGTTTAATTAACTTTTGAAGGACCATCACAATCGGTCCCCTCATCTCATGACCGACCATTCCCCTTTGTGAGTCAGCTAGGCAGGGTGAACATGGTAATCCTGATTCGCTGCGCTCGGTGTATCGACACCACATTCAGCAGAAAATTCCGCAAAACGTTTCTCTCAGCACCATATAAAACAAACGCTTGGAGAGGGCTGACCCGCCTATCAGAGGTAGTAGCGGAAGATTTGTGCGTGGTTGGCATGAAGATGTGGAAACGGATCATTTACATGCATTGTAAATCTCAACAATGTCGGGTATATTTATCTGTTTTTTCACCCTTTATCAACTAGAAGGTCTATGTCAGAGCCAGTTACCCCTCAAAAGCAAAATGTCTCCAAAACTCCCAGTGGTTTTGATGGCATGGAATCCGAAGGTCAAGAAAGCCTAGGTAATAGTTTCAAAAGCCCGCCCGCATTCAGCTTATCCGCATCTCCCGTGCAGGCCAAAGTCGGGGGTGGCAATGCTGCTCCGATCCAGCGTGCAGTCAACGATCCCATCACAGAGCCATACATGGTCGAAGGGCAATCGATTCTGTCGTATGCCCAACTTTCTTGGTGGATTTTCACCTGTAAAAACCGCCTGGAAAACCTTCAAACGGAGATCACGACAGCTGCATTGGGTGTGCCTGATACGATACCCACGGCGATCACGCATGCACAGGAGTTGATTGACCTCTTCATCGGGGGAGGTGAAGAAGCGATCACAGAAGGCATCCGCGAAGACGCGCAAGCATGGGCTACGCAGTTCAGCAGGGCCATGATCGCGGGCAACGCTGCGATTGCTGCCAAGGCACAACGCGACCTGCGCGAAGCCAACGAGCGTTTTAGAGCACAGCAACGCGACCTTACGGAAAACGTGATCCCTGCATTGCGCGAGCGGCAACGGTCGGCATTCCGCTCAGACGAAAGCAGCGCCCTTGCGCAGACCGCAGATACGATTATGACCGCCGTGGATTGCGGATTGACCCTAGAGTCAGTGATCCTAGCAATCGGGGAGGAACGCGCTGCCTTGGAAAATGTGCGCAACTTCGCCGCGGGACGCACCGGCCTTTATGTGGAGGCGAATACACGACTCCCAGGCATCATGCATGTAATCACCCGTGTGAACCAAGCCTACGCAGCCTTCCAACTGCTTCGGACTGGCATGCAACTCCTTTCTGGTAGCACCACAGAACTCGGTGCTGCGAGCAATGGCGTCAGTGCCATGGCCACCATTTACAGTGCCGGTGGCACATTGTTGGGTGCTTCAGCAGGCATCACCCTGTACGCCAACTTGTACATTGGTCCAATGGTGAGCGCCTGCTTGGTCATGATCGACCGCATCGCAGATATGCGATCGCGTACCCACAACCGTGGCATGATCGCCCTAGGACATTACGACAGCGTAAATTGGCTCATCGAGCCAGGCGGAAGGGCCATGTTTGACTACATGTTGCGCGTCATGCATGCAGATGGAGAATCTGATACCCCTGCACCGACCGGCAGCGCCGCTGAGTATTTCCTGAGCCAACGTGGCAAATTCAATGCAGGCGTTCGCAGCGGCGAGATGCCAGTCGATGGCTGGATTTGGAGGGAAATCAACAGTGAAAGCTTCAAACGCTGGGTTTTCAACCGCCGTCAGGACGTCTGGGGAATGCTCTACGGCGCGATGGATGTGCCCCGCGCGTAGGCGCAGCCTACAGCGCCTAGCAATGTGATTCTTCCTTCATGGTGAGCATCTGGGACTGAGTGGTGTACCTGACACCTGCGGTTACGCTTAATTATGCCTTGTAGGGCTGCCATGAGCCTCCGGATTTTCGACTGCTGATTTCAACGAGGTGATAGTGTTATCATTCCCTTTGATCACTCCTGCTAAGTATCAATTACTGCACTATCAATCCGAACAACTTCCGCAGCTGAATCGCCGTGCTTTTACCTCCATCCAATAAGTCCCAGCCTCAAGCGCCCTGATGTCAAACGCAGTGGCACGCTCACCAACGCAACCATCGGTGCCGGTCACGCTCAAAGCATAAGTCCCATCGGATAACCTTTCACATTCGCCCCAAATATTGCGCAGAATTGAAAAGTCACCGGTAGTTGCTCCAAGCCTGCGTCGCGGAGAGCACGTTGCCCGACAGCGTAACTTTTAGCCCATGCACACTGTGGCTTAGCTTTCTGCATGAGGGGCCAAGAATTGCTCACCTTCTCCCTGAATTGGTCGGGTGACCATGTGGATGAAGTATTCGAATCACCGCCATTGCCAAAGGCATTGCTTTCTGAGAATGGAGGCAGCGAACGGCCCGTGGGCCACGAAAGTGCAACTGCAATCATGACGGCTGAATGATGGCTATTTCAGTGCCCACGCTGCCGCCACCATTTGATCATATTGGGCGTGGATCAGGTCCCAACGGCGCTCATTGCCAGCGAATTGAAAAACCTTTTCGCCTTTTGCGCCCTTCACGATGGCTTGTACGGCACCATTTTCCAGATCCTTAAAGAAGATCGAAATGTTGTCGCGAACCATGTTGTTCTTCACTTGTGTTTCGGCTTTGACCAATCCCGCCTCGGTGAGTGCATACTCCAATTTCATTGCAGCAAGGGCCTTGTGGGACCTGGCAAGTGGGATGATTCCCGCGATTCGCCTGACGTAGACTCCAAACATATTGGAAAGGAGATAGGCCATGCCACGTTCCTTTGGATGGTAAAGGCCTAGATAAATCGTGCCGGATTTGGCGTAGCAGCTATGTGGTGCGGCAAATAGCAAGGCAAACATCTGCTTGCCGATGATCTCGGAAGGTTCAAAGGTGCCGACAAATTCCCAGCCTTTTGCGGCATATTGGGCGATCGAGTCATTTGCGTCGCTGAATGCCTTGGCGTTGCCACCCCCGCCCAAGCTCATGCTCCGAAGGAAACAAGTCGTATAGACCAAAGGCACGATGCGGCCACCGCCGGAATGTTTGACGACGACCGGCAATGCGTGTTTGCCCATATGGCCTTCCATGGGGACGGCTCCAAATGCCCAATTGGACAATCCCAAGGTGGAAAACAGGGAAGATGGATTTTCTACGCCATTCATGTCAATCACGTCGTAGGTCCAGACGAGTCGTTGGGCAACATCGGCGGATTGGGGCCGTTTAAAAATACCGGTTTCAGAAGGCATCACCATAATTTCCCATCCGTCGTGACCCAATGAATCCAGTTGTTCAGTCACAGTCTCCTTGTTGGCAGCAAGAACCCTCTCATTTTTACCGAATTGGATGAGTTTTGCTACTTTGTACTCCCAAACTTGTCTTTTGCTCTGTTCGGCGGGGCGGCTGAAGATCATCCCAAACAAGTGTGACGCGCTGAATTCCCAACCTTGGGCACCCAAAGAATCCAACTTTTTCCATTGGCCGCCCATCAAAAAAACATGCTCCCAAGCGCCTGTGATGCCCGAATTGGGTTGATAAAAGGCCATTCCCCCTACATCGCCGCGAATCTTCCATCCGGCCTTGCCCTCCGTAGCCAAGTAGTTGTTGATGGCCGCGATCACATCCTTTTCCTCGCTGAATTGCTCGAAGTCAGCCAGTTTGTACTTGGCGGGCGGGCAGTTGGTCGCTGTAACGATGTTGCTCTTTCCGTAGGAATGCGGAGGCTTTTCGCCATTGGGTGCGGGCGCGACCAAACTGTCGATCAACACGCTGTCGGGACTGCTGGAACGGATTGCCCCGGTCGATAGGGCGGGTGTCGATGCGATGGGTTTATTGTCGGAAACGACAGTGACGGGTTTGGGTGCTGCCGGTTCAGATCCAATTGCTGTGATGGGCTTCGTTGGATTGGATTGAGTTTGATCGTTTCCATTCGAATCAGCATCTCCGACAGGCTGATTTGAGCCTCCTGATCCTGTATTGCCATTGCCGCCACCGTTTGTTGCTGCGCCATTTGCTTGCGTGGATTCGGGTGAATTTGAGGCAATGGGCTTGGGCTGCACGTCATCAACCTGCGGTTTCTCCACCAGAGCGATCACCTGTTTTGTATTTTCTTGCACAAAGGTCCAGTCGGCGAGCAATTTGATTTCCCAGTCATTGAGGGCGCGGTCGTAGATGCGCAAGTCGTCCAAGCGTCCCAGGAAGTTATTGAGTTGCCCCATATCGCTGCGTCCAATCCAACAACTGTCTCGGTTGATCGAACCGGGCGAATTAAATTGCTCCGCCTTGGCGACCTCGATGCCATTGATATACAGACGGGCGGTATGGTTGTCGAGTGTCGTGGCGAGGTGATACCATCGTCCTTCTTGGAGCTTGTGCATTTCGGGGCTTTGCAGCAAGGTCAATTCCGGTCCGCGCCCCTTATAAACCGCGATTGCAGGTTGACTTGTGGTCAGCAGCGAGGGCGCAAAAACGACATTGCAGTTCATCTTCCCATTTCCAAAATCAAGAATTCGGCTCCATCTGCTCACTTTGTCAATATTTACCCAAGCTGAAATGGCGAAGTTGTCTTTGAAATATTGACCTCGATTGGCCAACAAGCCATTGTGACCTTCTGCAAAAACGATCGCTTCATTTGGCTTTTGGTATCGATCCTCTCCCCAAGTAATACCTGAGGAGACGGCAAGGTTTTTGTTCCAATCGGGCGAATGATTGCAAGGCAGGTGAAAGACCAGATTGGGGCTAGCAAGCAATCCGGCAGCAACCTTTTCAACCGCCGCATATTGCGCTGCATCCAAGGTCTGTCGTGGAGCCACAAATTGCGCTGGAAGCTGCAACAGCAGTAGCATGTTGATCGCGACTAGAATAATGCTTGACTTTTTCATTGCCGCAAAGGTCGGCCTACCCTAGCTTGCACGATTTGATAGTGGTCATGCACGCCAAAGACAATTGTCATACTTTGGGCGAGGTACGGCGACCCCAATTCAAGCGTGAAGGGACTTGGGATCTTTGGATGCAATCGGGCGGTTCAAGATGCATTCGCCGCTATCGCGTAGGTGCAAATCCTTCCTCCTAATGGATCAATGATCTAGGAGTTTTCTGACGCTTCAAGCCTAGGTTGGTTAATCCTCTTGGCACACTCGCGTGTTGGCTGCCAAACCAACAGATGCATCCGTTTCGCTCAATTTCAGAAACCTTCAAGGCTGATTGGGTGCCGATGAAAATCCATCCCGATGCTTACAACAGGTTGATGAACTCGGATTGGGAAAATCCTTATCTTGCCGTACTTCAATTTACTAGCAATGAAACAAGACAAAGGTTTTGCTGTGCCCCTTAGGTGCATTTTCAGCGGCTTGCCCATGAGGCCTGCCATTTTGCGGTGTGCACGTTTCGGCGGATGGTGCTGTTTGATGCTGATCGTGGTCTTCCTTTTCCCACTCTGGGGAATGGCCTCCGGCACGAATCCGCCAAGTCCTGGGTTTGATCCAGATAAGGTTTCCAGTCGACTGTTGTTGATGGAAAACAAAGGGCAAGTGACGGACCTGCAAGGCAATTTGCGGCCGGATGTTCTCTTTTTGGGACAAAACGGTGGAATGAAAGTGGCGATCCGTACCACCGGCATTTCCTTTCAGTTTGAAAAACGCGAAGCCGCGACCAAGGCTTTGGCGACCTTTTCTTCTTTGCTCAAAGATACTGCCGCACTCAAGCCAACGATGACGGAAACCTACCGCATTGACTTGGATCTTATTGGAAGCAATACCGCAGCAGAAGTGACCCATGGTCCGGTCTCTGGTTACTATGAAAACTATTACAATACCCCGCATGCGCCAGAGGGTATCTTGGAGGTGCAATCCTATGAGGCGATTACTTTGGTGAATGTCTATCCTGGCATAGATTGGAAGATATACAGCCAAACAGGTGCATTGAAATATGACTTTGTTGTACATCCGGGCGCCGACCCCCGTATGATCCGTCTGCACTACGCGGGTGCGACGGACGTGTCGCTTTTGGCAGATGGCAAGCTTAAAATCGGAACCCCGATGGGTGAGATTGTAGAAGACGCGCCGGTTTCCTTTTTGGACAATGGCGCGCAAGTGGACACGAAGTTCAACTTGGAAAATGGTGAGTTGACCTTTGATATAGCAGTTTTTGACAGCACAGAAACCTTGGTGATCGATCCGCTGTTGGTATGGGCGACTTACAATGGTGGCGCTGGGAATGACAATGGGATAAGCATGGCGACGTTTGGAGGCACCAACATCTACATTGCTGGCCAGACAAGTAGCACGAATGCGATCTCTCAGGGTGGCCACCAAAATACGTTCGGGGGGTATTCAGATGCTTTTATTGCCAAATTTGACACCAATGGAATCCGGATTTGGGCTTCCTACTACGGTGGAATGGAGACAGATGCTGCCTATGGCGCCGCTACAGACCCCTTTGGGAACGTCTATATAGCGGGAAATACGAGCAGTTGGACAGGAATTGGGGCGGGTGGTCATCAAAATACATTCAATGGCAGCAGCGTAAATGCTTTTCTGGTCAAATTTAACGACTCAGGTCTTCGACTTTGGGGGACTTATTACGGCGGCAATGGTTCGGCTGGTGGCGGCAGGCCTTCCACCGATGCCCTTGGAAACGTTTTCTTGGTGGGAAATACCTACAGTACCAGTGGAATTGCTGCTGGAGGTTATCAGAATAATTCCGGAGGAGATAGCGATTGCTTTTTGGTGAAATTTAATGCCGCCGGCGTGCGGTTGTGGGCAACCTATTTGGGCGGAACACAGTTTGATTACCTTACGCATTCCGCGACCGATGTTTCTGGCAATGTGTATGTTGCTGGTGGGGCAGCAAGCAGTAGTGGCATCGCTTTGGGGGGGCATCAAAACACCTATGGGGGTAACTCGGATTTGATTCTGGCGAAATTCAACGGCTTGGGAGCATTGCTTTGGTGCACATACTATGGTGATACCTCCCTTGAGGATACTCCAGATGTTACCGTTGACGCGCAGTCCAATGTTTACCTGATCGGGCAAACCAATAGCCCAGCCAATATTGCCTCAGGAGGGCATCAAAATCAACTTGGTGGACAAATTGATATCTTCCTAGCAAAGTTTCACGCTTCCGGTAATCGTTTGTGGGCGACCTATTACGGCGATACCCTGATTGACAATACGCGCGCTGTGATTACGGATGCGGCATCCAACGTGTATTTGGTTGGCTTTACGAGATCTTCTCGATTTATTGCTTCGGGCGGCTACCAGAATACACTGCTTTCTATGTGGGGCGATGCTTTCATTGCAAAATTCGATCCCGCGGGCACACGCATCTGGGGTACCTATTTTGGATTTCCTATGCAAACGCAGATCAATGGAATCCGGGTGATTCCTTCGAATTCTATTTTTGTATGTGGACCCTCTGCACTGCAAACCAATATGAATGGTGGTCCGCATCAGCCGGTATATGGGGGGGGGATTTACGATTCTTTTCTTGCCAAGATCACACAAGGGCCTTGCACATCGCCTCCTGCTGCCACCGGGGCTGTGAATGCCAGTTATTGCGAGGGGAATCCGATTCCCCACTCTCCGTTGCAATTCCTGCGGTAGGAGATTCGGTGGTTTGGCACACCGCATCCGTGGGTGGTGCGCCTGCCGTGGGTACCATTTTGGGAACGCGAGGGAGTTCATTTCGGCCAACCAATCCGGCGACCTTCACTTATTATGCCGCTACCACACGGATAAACCTGCCTTGTGTCGCAAGCACACGTATCCCTGTAACGTTGACACAAAACTTAAGCCCATCCGTTATTGCAAGTTCAAACAGTCCTGTTTGCCAAGGAGATACTCTCAATTTGTCCGTTGTGGTCAACAGCAGCTATGCTTGGTCAGGCCCGGCGGGATTCAACGCAACCAATCAATTCCCCTCCATCCCCAATTTTGGGTCCAATATGGCGGGTAACTATTTCATCACGGTCACGGGCGGCAATGGCTGCACGGCGACCGATACCCTTGCCGTGAACTTTCTCCCAACTCCTGCAACGCCCTCCGGAGCGAATGATGGGAGCTATTGTATTGGAGACCCTGTCCCGAGCCTTACCGTTGCTGCACCGCCGGTCGGGCAGACCGTTTATTGGTTCGCAGCGCCTGTCGGCGGCGGGCTCGCGAGTGGGACGGTTTCCGGAATTCGTGGAAACACCTTCCTACCGACAAGCGGGGCCACGGCAACCTACTATGCGGAAACATGGTTGGACGTCGGAGGCTGTATCAGCGCGAGTCGGACGCCCGTCACGCTTACGTTAAATTCCTTACCAACCTTGGTTACCAGCAGCAACGCGCCCGTTTGCATGGGCGACACGATATTCTTGAACGCTGCGGGTGGCAACATTTACGCCTGGAATGGCCCGAATGGCTTTTCCTCCACGCTGCAAAATCCGTTCTTCGTGCTAGTTGATTCGACCCTGTTGGGATCCTACGGTTTGACTGCCACCGACAGCAATGGTTGCGCCAACAGCACCGCGCTTGTGGTCACCACCCTACCACCTGTGATTGCCGATTTTAGCTTCGTCCAAAACCCAGGGTCAGGTCTTGATTGGACATTTTCCGACGCATCCTCGGGAAATCCGACGGCTTGGGAATGGGAATTTGGTGATGGAACCACGAGTAATCTTCAGAATCCCAGCCATACCTATACGGCATCGGGCAACTACAACGTACAGTTAATCGCCACTGATTCTTGTGGCCATGACACCCTCCTGCAAAACATCGGCGTGGTGGGAACGGCGGCGGCCATTATACCTGTGATTACAATTTCTCCGAATCCTTGCAATGGAAACTTCCAGATTGAAACCTCCGGATGGGTTGACGGGGAGGCATTCGTAGAAATCACCAATATGCACGGTCAATTGATTTTACAACGAAAAGTCGACATCCATTCCGGCCAATTCCAGTTTGATATCTCCCTCGGACAAGTTGCCGGCGGCACCTATTTTGTAAAGATCTCCAACGCTGGACAATCTGTCGTGAAGAAATTGATGGTGCTGTAACGACACGCTCTAGTGTCGCTGGAACGACGGTTTTCGGACTTACAACTTCACCATCCGTTTGGTGCTCGATGTCCCATTGGCCGCCGTGATGCGTAACAAGTACATCCCAGCGGGCAACGTTCGGAGGTCCAATTCGGTGGCGCCTTTCCGAAGCTGTTGTTGGTGCACAATATTCCCGATCGGATTCAAAATGACCAATTCCGTTTTGCCTTCAGCGACTTCAAGGATCAACTGTCCATCGGTCGGATTTGGGGAAATCGAAAACTCGACACTCGCTTCCGATGCCGCCACCCCAGCAATCACAGCAGGTTGGATGAAGCTGTAATACACATCCTCCTCGCCATTGAGCGTCCCTGCCCATGCCAGGTGGGCGCCGGAATTGGTCGATACCATGTCAAAGTAATCGCCCATTTTGTTTTGGTTGGGGTAGCCCACGTGGGGGTCAAACGCGTCTGACAACTTCTCATTGGCCGACCAAGTGACGCCCGCATCCAATGAATAGGAATAATAAAGGGCGGAAAAATCCGACCCGGGTGCATCGCGGGTATCGAGCCAAGCGGCATCGATGCGTCCGTTGGGTGCGACGGCCATGGTCGCCATCCATTGGTTGTTGGTGATGGAATTGTCGTCATTGACCTTTATCGGAGCGCTCCAAGTGGCGCCTTCGTCGGTGCTGCGCACAAACATCACGTCGCAAGGATCGCTGTTGGAATACCTGGTCATCGGACCCATGATGTAGATATTCCCGTCGGTGGCGCCGCCGGAAACATCGGTTTCCAAGTTGATTTGCCCCGTGAGCCCGGCAGGATTGATCGGCAAGCCAAGTTCCAGTTTGCCGTCCATGAAGACCAAACGTGTCGTCCAAGAGATGGTGGAGCCTGGCGTCTCAGCATTGGTGGATTTGGAAAAGACCACGCTGTCTTGCGTCAGCGAACTCATCGCGCCGATGTAGAGGTTTCCGTTGCTGCCTACCGCAATTGTGCCGCGCCAAGGGCTGCCATCGACATAGGTGCAGGCTTCGTAGCTGCTGTTTCCGTTGGTGGACCGTGTAAAAAATCCCGGTGAACAAGCAGTGAAAAATTCGGACCAAAAGGAGTAGATGTTCCCGGCGCCGACGCCCGAAGTGCGGTCGATCGCAATCCATTGTTTGTCTCCGCCGCCGGCATCCGTGCCTACATCCCAACTCGAGCCGCCATCTGTGCTGCCATATGTTTTGCAAAAGTAGTTTGGGACGTTGGTCAGGCTATTGTAGTAGAATTTGCCCGCCATATCATAATCCAAAACGGGGTCCGAGCGAAAGACGCCCGGATCAATGATTGAAACGAATCCCCAAGTTTGCCCGCCGTTGGTGCTGCGGTTCCATCCGGCTTGCCTGAAGTTGCTGCTGACATCGTCAAACTGCCGCCATCCGATGGCAATCTGATCCGGATTGAGCGGATTCACGGCGATGCTGGGTTCGTTGGCGGCGTCCCCGACAATGTTGTTGCCGGCAGGATCGACATTTGCTTGATGTGTGAAAATCGAGGATGCAGAGACTTTATTTGCCGAACCGCCGACAAAACGATAGGGCGGCGTGGTGCGCAGATTGCCGTAGGCATTGGGGCGATAGGGATCGTCCTGAACTTCGTGTTCCATTTCGAGCGGATTTCCGGCCGGATTTGGAATGGTCTGTGCACGAAGCGTATTCGGAATCCAGCTCAAAAAGGCGAATACAAGCAGCAAAGCGTGTGCGAATCGAGATTTCATAGGCTCAATAATACCAAATTCTTGGCAGAATTCAGCGCATGACGTACATCAGCCTCAGAGCCAACCTGCAGCGGCATTCAAAGCTGAGAATCGAACGGAAACCTAAAACGGGACGTCCATTACCTCCGGACCCAGATTTTGCGGGATACTACTGCACCAGCATCGGCGATGCGCAAGAAATAAAAGCCATTTTCCAGTTGTGATACATCAAAAGCAAAACCATTTGGTTCTGCGATGGCTGGGCATTCATGTTGTTTGCCAAGGTGATCGTAGATCGTTACGGAAGCAGCATTCGCCAGACTTGTCACATGCACAACTTGATCCGCGATGGTGGGATATGCCTTGAGATAATCATCCACAAACACCGTTTCTACACCTGAGAGGCGAAACGATCCGTCGAGATCGACTTGCTGCAACCGATACATACTTTTGCCACTGATCGGCAATGCGTCCTCAAAGGTATAACTGACGGATGACGTCGAATTGCCAGCTGCCTTGACCGAGCCCACGGACTGCCATTCGTTGCCATCTGCGGAACGCTCGACGACGAAGTGGCTGCTGTTGCTTTCCGTAGAAGTCTGCCAGTCCAGCTTCACATTTCCGTGATTTTCGAGATAGTTGGCTTGGAAAAAGTCCATTTCGACGGCTAGGATGACGTTGACCGGGCAATCGCAGACCCATCCGGAGGAGGCGCCGGTGTTGATAAAGTTAAGCTGGGTGAAGGGAATCGTCGAAGTGACTTGGAAGGCAGTCGTCCCGTACGCACCGCCGCCGGTATATGGGCCTACCACAACGCCGGAAACGGGCGCGCAACCGTTAGCGGATGTAATAGAAAGTGCACCACCGCTATTGGTCGAAATCGTGCCGTAGTCGTTCGTATTCACTGAGAAAAACTCAATGCGCACCGATGATATTGGCGAAAGCCAATTGTAGCGCACAAATCCAGCTCCCGAGGTTCCGGTCCATCCACCCGGCAACAAAACTGCACTGATCCCGGCACAATCGGGCTGCCCGGCCATTCCAGAACTCTGCGATGCCGTAATCGTCACTCCGGGGCAGGCATTAGACACCCATTGAGCATAAATACCTTGACTGTAGATCGCAAAGAGAACAAACAATACCGAGAGGAGACGATTTTTCATATATCCGTAAGCTGCAATTGATGAAAGACTTACCAATTTACAACAAACTCCCTCGTTTGACAAACAAAAAGCAGGTAGGAGTCCCCAAAAGAACTGCTACCTGCCCACGTTTAACTTTTCACTGTTCGTTATTCACTTTTCACTCCCTTGATCCATCCGACCTTTTCGCCGACGGTCAATTTCAAGAGATAAATGCCTGCGGATGCCCCCAACTTCGAAGGATTGAAGACAATGGCCTTGTCGCCGGAGCTTTCCAACCCATCAAAGACCAAGGCAATCATCTTGCCTTGCAAGTCATAGGCTTCCAAGCGCACGTGGTTGGCCTCCGTCATCGTGAAGCGCAATTGCGTTTCGATTTGGAAGGGGTTCGGTGCAAGCTGCAATCCAGAAAACGTCATCGCATCTTCCACGCCGACGATGACCGTGAGTGGAATGCAAGATTCTTGGCCGCAACCATTGTTGCTTGCCGTCAAGCAGACCGTGTATTGTCCGGCGTTGGCATAGGTATGCGTTGGATTTTGCAAGGTGCTCGTATTGCCATCCCCAAAGTCCCAAAGCCAATCGGTGACCGTCCCCGAACTTTGATCGGTGAATGTCACCGCCAAACCATTCGCATTAAAATTGTATGCAGAAACAGGAACAGTTGAAACCGTCAAGCTCACGGAGCCATTGCTCGTGCAATTGTTGGAATCGGTCACCATCAATGAATACACTTGGTTGGTACCGGGCCAAGCCTGTGGATTGGCCAAGGTAGCACCACTCATCGTGGTCGAAGGGCTCCAGAGATAAAAGAAGGGAGCAGTGCCGCCCGAAGCCGCAGGAGTGCCGCCAAGGGTGACCGTATCGCCTTCGCAGAGTTGAATGCCATTGGGCGAGCCTGCATTGGCCACCAAGGCAGCAGGCTGATTGATGTTCACATTGACCACCACCATTTGTGCCGCTGCTGTCAAGCCGACACCCAGTCCGGCAAGCAAAACCATTCCATTGCGGAAATATGTAGCTATATTTTTCATTGTCGTATTCGCTTTGAATGAAACCATTACCAGGAAATGATCACACGGCCATTGCCTGTCCAAACCCCACCGGAATTGTTTTGCTGCACACCGATGTTGTACGAGCCGCCACCGCCGCCAGATTGATTGATGTTGGCAGAGCCGCCACCGGAGTAGCCGCCGCCACCGCCACCGCAGTTGCAATAACCGTATCCGACAGATCCACCGCCGCCGCCAAGTCCGAAGGTTCCGTTGGTCGTCGTGGTGCTTCCGCTCACGCCGTTCTGACCGGTCGAGCCTGTTGCACCGGCATTCCAACCACGTCCTCCCCTGCTGATATGCGAACCAGAATAGATATTGTCACCACCATCGGCGCCGCCTGTTCCACCAGCTCCTCCAGAGCCATTGCCCGTGACACCCGTCGTGGTCGTGACAGCATGCACACCCGAAAAGTTGGGGTCTTGGAAGTCATGACCACCGCCGCCGCCGGCTACAATCCACGGTGTGTTACCAACGCCAACACCAGATCCACCGCCGCCACCGCTGCTGCTAGGATCGGAATTTCCACGCGCGCCTACCACGACATTGAGCACTTGACCTGGCGTCACCGGAAACTTGCCACGCATTCTTGCTCCAAGACCACCTTGTGGGAACGGTGATTCCACGGTTACTGCACCGCCTTGAGCACCCCAGCATTCGATCCAAATTGAATCCACGCATGCGGGAACCGTAAAGGATTGTGCGCTTCCAGTTACAGCAAAAGTATCTGCTCCCGGTTGTGCAACACCGCCTACGTCGAGGGTCAAGGTATCCATTGCAGCGCAACCGGCACTGTCCGTGACCGTCAAAACGTAGCTGGTTTGGGACGATATATTCGCGGTCGGATTGGCAACCGAGGTGCTACTGAGCGTGCCGCCATTGGACCACAAATAAGTATAGGAACCCAATCCGCCTGACGCAGTTGGGCTACCGCCGATCATCACGGGGCTTCCAGTACAGATTTGGCGGTCGGTCCCTGCATCAATCACCAAATTGGAACGCAGAATATGCGTAATGTCTGAATAAAAAGGATTACAGGTTCCGTTGGTCACAACCGCACGGTACCACGTTGCCTGCAAGGGATAGTCGAGCAGCGTTGCAGAATTTGCACCTGGAATCGAGGTCCAAGTCGTGCCACCGTCTGTGGAACTCTGCCATTGAATGACGCCCGTTTGCCCGGACAAATTCAGCGTGAGACTGTCGCCGTTGCAGAGGGCTGTTTGTCCTTGCAGGAAATTGCTCACCATCAACATCCCTAGCAGGAGGAATGATACGGGTAAGGGCGAAAATTCTGATCGTAGTTTTCTTCTCATTTTGTAATTAAGGAGCCTTTTCTCCGAGCAACAATTTACAGGAATTGAATGGAAATGCAATAATTTCGGGCACCAACATAGCAGATGAAACGGGTGCAATTGGATGAGAGATCATTTGGCTCTCCTATTGAGCTAGCGGGGTGACAAAACAAAGTTTGCAGTAAAGATCACAATGAATCAACCTCAATCCTCCGGCTCGACAGTGGACTCAACGATCAGCTGCTCAAATGCTTGGACAATCTCGTCGCTTTGCGGGTGATGGTCACGTAAAGGAATGGAAACAAGCACGGACTAAAGACCGAAATCAGTAATGAACTCGAAGTTCGATTCTCCAACTTTTTGAAATTAAAAGGGGTTGACAAGCTTCACACCTTCTGATTCCAATTCTTCCTTGGTGATTTCGTCGCGCAAGTAGGCATCGATCAATTTCTTGTCTTCCAGCATCTTCAATAGGAGCTTGCCAGCGGCTGAATCAGGATGTACCCTTTTTGGTTTCATTTCAATTCGCAGCATTTCATTCGAGACATCTGCGAAGCAACTATAAAGATTCCTTCGCACACTCGAAATGCGGCTCCATGCTATCCAAAAGGCAAAAAAAGCCGCCTCCACTGAAGGAGACGGCTTTCTTATGATTGAACGAATTGCTCGATCTTAGTAACAATAGCCATTTGCTGCGATCAGCGAGGCAGCAATTTGACGGCGTGCATTCTTCGCGTTGAAGGGAGCCACTTTCGTGAAGCGCTTGAGACCCATCAACATCATGCGTTGCATATCGCCTTCGGCAAACGAGTTGATGGCGTCTTTGCCAGCCTTGTTGATATGGTCGGCGGCGTCATAAACATAAGCATTGACCATCGCAATTTGATCTGCACAAGCAGCCTCACCACGAATCGCGATCAGCTTTTCAGCACGGAGCAAGGCGGACTCGGCAGCATAAACATAAATGCCCATGTCTGCGATGTTCATGATGATTTCCTGCTCTTTTTCCAATTTGGCCATGAACGTCTGCACCGCTGCACCCGAAACCATCAACAGCGCCTTTTTCAGGTTGCCAATGGCTTTTTTGGATTCAGATAGCGGAGTGTTTTCCATCTCGCCGCTGAATTCTGGAATGCTTGTGAGCTCACCCATGATCTTCATGATCGGCGTTTGAAGGTCGAGTTCGCCCTTCAAAGCACGCTTCATGATCATGTCGATGCCCAACAAACGGTTGATTTCGTTGGTGCCTTCGAAGATACGGTTGATACGGGCGTCGCGGTAAGCGCGGTCCATCGGGAAATCGGCGGAAAAACCGTTGCCACCAAAGATTTGCACGCCTTCGTCGACGATGTAATCCACCACTTCAGAACCCAAGACTTTCAGCAATGCGCATTCGATGGCATACTCCTCAGCACCTCCCAAAAGGGCGTCGGCATAAGAAGCACCTGCGGCTTGCAATTCATGCTCCTTGTTTTGGATGTCGAAGGAGGCACGGTAAACCGCCGATTCCATCACCCACATCCGAATGGCCATTTCAGCCAATTTGTACTGAATCGCTCCGAATGTCGAGATGGCAACCCCAAATTGCTGACGGTCATTGGCATACTTGACAGCCACATCAATGGCCTTTTTGCCGCCACCGATCGCAGCAGCTGCCAATTTGATTCGGCCAATGTTGAGGATGTTGAAGGCGATTTTGTGGCCTTTGCCGATTTCGCCCAACAGGTTTTCGACTGGGATTTTGACGTCTTGGAAGAAAATTTCGCGGGTCGAACTGCCCTTGATGCCCATTTTATGTGCTTCAGGGCTGCGGCTGATACCGGGGGTGTCACCGGGAACCAAAAATCCAGTGAATTTTCCGTCGAGTTTGGCGAATACCGTGAACAAGTTGGCAAATCCACCATTGGTGATCCAGATTTTCTGGCCGTTGATGATGTAGTGTTTGCCGTCTTCGCTCAAGGTAGCGGTCGTTTTGGCACCCAAAGCGTCTGAACCTGAACCCGGCTCAGTCAAACAGTAGGAAGCCAACCATTCGCCAGAACCCAACTTGGGCAAATAGGTGTTTTTCTGGGCGTCGGTGCCGTAATAAAGTGTTGGCAATGTACCAATTCCCGTATGCGCGCTGAATCCAACGGCAAAGGAATGGCCTGCACCAAAACGCTCTGTGAGCAGCATTTGCGAAAGGAAATCGAGGCCCATGCCGCCGTATTGCTCGGGCAAGCCTGCGCCCAACAAGCCCAAATCGGCTGCCTTGCGAATGATCGAAGGCATCAAGTCAGGATTGGTCATGGCATCGAGTTCGGCCAAGTGCGGATACACCTCTTTTTCCAAGAAGTCATCACACATTTGAGAGATCATCTTTTGTTCTTCATTCCATTCTTCTGGAATGAAAATGCTCATGGCATCGGTGCTCTTGAGCAAAAATTCACCGCCCTTGAGGCGTGCTGATGTTGCGATTGCAGTACTCATTGTAATTGAGAATTGAAAATTGAGAATGAAAAATGAAGGAGAATTGGGTCTGAAGAATTGAAAATGTCACGCTTGTTCCATTCTCAATTCTTCATTCTCAATTCTCAATTGAGCAACTCATAGATCCCAGCAACGCCTTGTCCGCCGCCGACGCAGGCGCTGACGATGCCGTATTTTTTCTTGCGGAGGCGCAGTTCGTTGAGGATCTGCACCGTGAGTTTCGTGCCTGTGCAGGCAAGCGGGTGCCCGAGCGCAATGGCGCCGCCGTTCACGTTGGTGATGGCTGGGTCGATGTTGAGGTCGCGCATGACCGCAAGCGACTGAACGGCAAAGGCTTCGTTCAATTCGATGAGGTCGATTTGACCCAAGGTCAAGCCAGCCTTTTTCAGTGCTACGGGAATCGCCGCAACAGGACCGATGCCCATGATGCGCGGATCGACACCGTTGGCGCTGTAGCTTACAAGGCGGGCAATCGGCTCCAAATTGAGCTCCTTGACCATCTTTTCGCTCATCACCATCACAAAGGCTGCACCGTCGGATGTCTGCGAGGAATTGCCGGCGGTGACGCTGCCATTCGCTGCAAACACAGGCTTCAACTTGGCCAAACCTTCAATTGTGGTGTCACGGCGAACGCCTTCGTCTTCCTTGACCGTGAATTTCTTTTCCTTGACCTTGCCGCCTTCAAACAGCTTTTCGATGACCTCGACTGGCACGATTCCCTCAGCGAATTTTCCCGCATCGATCGCTGCAGCAGCCTTCATGTGGCTGTTGTAGCTGAATTGATCCTGGTCTTCGCGGGAAATCTTGTAGTCTTTGGCGATTTCCTCGGCGGTCTGACCCATGCCGAAATACCATTCGGGGTGGCTGATCGCGACGTCGTAGCTCAAAGCGGTTTTGTAACCCACGGTTGGGACGAGCGACATGCTTTCTGTGCCACCTGCGATGATGCAATCGGCCATTCCCGCCTTGATTTTGGCGGTTGCAAGCACGATGGCCTCCAAACCTGAACCACAATAGCGGTTGATGGTCATGCCCGGCACCGTAAACGGCAAGGACAAGAGCGAGATAATGCGGCCAATCTGAAGGCCTTGTTCGGCCTCTGGAACGGCGCAACCCACGATCAAGTCTTCGACCCGAGCCGGATCCAATGCTGGAACGGATTGCACGAGGTGTTTGATGACGGAGGCGGCGAGGTTGTCTGGGCGAACGTATCTAAATCCGCCGCGTGAGGCTTTGCCTACTGCGGTGCGGTATCCTGCGACGATATAAGCTTCCATTGTAAGTGAAAAGTGAATAGTTAAAAGTTAAAAAGTAGGTAGCAGTTAGAAGGTAGCAGTTAGCAGTTTCAGCGTTTCTCAACTGCTAACTGCTACTCGCTAACTGCTAATTTCTAAGTGGTTTACCAGTTTTGAGGGTATGCTGCATGCGCTCAAGGGTTTTCCTTTCGCCGAGGAGGCTGAGGAAGGCTTCTCTTTCGAGGTCGAGGAGGTATTTTTCGGTGACGAGTTGGCTGCCGGTGAGGTCGCCGCCGCACATGACGTAGGCAACTTTTTTGGCGACTTTCATGTCGTGCTCGCTGATGTAACCTGCGGCATACATGGCGTAAACGCCGCTGTAGGCGAGGCCAAGACCGGTGCGGCCCATGACTTTGATGTCTTCACGCATCAACGGTTGGGTATAACCTTCGTCGGCGATGCGGAGCACCTCCGTTTTGGCGTCTTTGAGACGGCGGTCGAGGTTCACGCTGATGATGTTCTTGGGCTGGAGGATGCCGAGTTCCTTGGCTTCCCAAGCCGATGTGGCCACTTTTGCCTGCGCAATCGTGAGCAAACGGCTTTGCAAAGCGTTCAATTCGACGTCACCCGATTCCAAGGCATCGCTGAAACGCAAGGTGAATTCCTTGGTACCGCCACCGCCGGGGATGAGGCCCACGCCGACTTCCACCAGACCGATATAGGTTTCTGCTGCAGCGACCACTTGGTCGGCATGCATCGTGAGTTCGCAACCACCGCCGAGTGTGAGGCTATGCGGGGCCATGACGGTCGGGATGCTCGAGAAGCGCAAGCGGGAAACGGTTTTTTGGAACATGCGGATCGCAAAATCCAATTCGTCCCACTCCTCCTCGATCGCCAGCATCAACATCATTGCAATGTTGGCTCCGGCGCTGAAATGCTGCCCGTTGTTGCCAATCACCAAGCCTTTCCAGCCTTCGTTTTCTGCAATGTCAATGGCTTTGTTGATGCCTTCGAGGACCTCACCGCCGATGCTGTTCATCTTGGTATGGAATTCGAGGTTCAAGACGCCATCGCCCACGTCAAACAAGGTCGTGCCGGAGTTTTTCCAGACGACGCTGTTGTCGCGGAAGTTGTCCAGAATGATGAGGCTTTCGGTGCCTGGAATGACTTTGTAGCTTTTGGAAACCAAGTCATAGTACAAACGCTGACCATTGGCGGATTTGTAGAAGGTCTTGTGACCTGCATCCAACATTTCCTTGACCCAAGGCGCGACTTTGCAACCGGAAGCGACGGCATCGTTGTAGAGTTTTTCGACGCCGAGCACGTCACTTTGCTCGAATGGGCCTTGTTCCCAGGCAAAACCTGCTTTGAGTGCGTCGTCGATCTTGTAAAGGTCGTCGGCAATCTCGGGGATGCGGTTGGAGACGTAGGCAAAGAGGCTTTGTGCGGATTTGCGCACCAATTCGCCGCCTTTGTCCTTGAAGTCATAGAGCATCTTCATCCGTGTATTGAGGTCATCGACCTGCTTCACGGCTTCCAACGATGCCAATTTGACCTTTGCTCCGGCGCGGTACTCGAGCGTGTCGAGGTCGAGCGTGAGGATGACCGGGCGACCGGTTGCATCGCGCTCATTCGTTTTCTTGTAGAATCCTTGGTTGGTTTTGTCGCCGTACCAGCCTTTTTCGCAGATGGCCTCGAGGATGCCTGCATTGGCAAACATGCTGTGGAGTTCATCGTCGGGCAGGTTTTGGGCGAGGCCTTGCTTCACCTTTAATGTGGTGTCGCTGCCGATCAAGTCGGCGAGACGGAAAGTGCCGGTATTCGGCTTGCCGGTGACCGGACCCGTAAGCTTGTCGGTTTCCTCAGGGGTGAGGCCGAGTTCCTTGACGAGTTCGAGGACACGAAGGAGGGCTGCGACGCCGACGCGGTTGGCGATAAATGCAGGGGTATCCTTGCAAAGCACCGTGCGCTTTCCGAGGAAAAGGTCCCCGTAGTGCATCATGAAATCGGTGATCGCAGGATCGGTGAGCGGCGTAGGAATCACCTCCAACAGGCGCAAGTAGCGGGGAGGATTGAAAAAGTGCAGCCCGACGAAGTTCTTGTTGAAGTCTTCGGAACGGCCTTCGGTCATCATGTGAATCGGAATACCGGAGGTATTGGAGGCAATGATGCTGCCCGGCTTGCGGTGCTGCTCGACTTTTGCAAAGACCTGATGCTTGATGTCGAGGCGCTCGATCACAGCCTCGAGAATCAAGTCACAATCCTTGATTTTGGCCATGTCATCATCAAAGTTGCCAGTGGTGATGCGGCTTGCGAAGCTCTTGCTGTACAGCGGATTGAGCTTGCCCTTGATGCAATTCTGCAGGGATTCGTTCACGATGCGGTTGCGCGCCGCCGGAACTTTCTTTTCCTCTTCGGTGAGGTTGAAGGGCACAATGTCGAGCAGGAGAACGGGTACGCCAATGTTGGCGAAGTGGCAGGCGATGCCGCTTCCCATGATCCCGGAGCCCAAAATGGCCACCTTTTTGATCGTTCTTGTTTTCATAATCAAAGTTCTACTGAGCCTTTCCTTGGGTATTTTCCTTGATAACCAGATGTATTTTCTCCAGCACATCAAAGAATGTCTGGAGTTCTTTTTCCTTGATTGTAGCCCTGACCGCCTTGTTGAAGCGTTCCACGCGGGCCTGGGCAATGTCTTTTTTCTCGATGCCGAGCGGCGTCAGGAAGATGCGCACCGAGCGCTTGTCTTCAGGATCCTGCTTGCGGTACACAAAGCCGTCCTCCTCCAATTTTTTGATGAGGCGGGTGAGGCTGCGGGGCTCCATTCCGAGGAGGGGAGCGATTTTGGTGGCCGGCGTACCTTTTTCACGGCTGATGTTGAGCAGGGCGAAGCCCATGGCCACGGTGATGCCATGCTCGTTGGCGAGCGGGCTAAACATGCGCGCAATGGCCAACCACGTCACCTTGACATCGAATCCGATGTCTTGCTTGGTGAGGACGGTATCTTGCTGATCGGCGATCAGCGTTGAGTCAAAGTCGATGTCCATGCGAAGGCATTAAAAAAATAGTATGCATGCATACAAATTTTGGGAGAGTTTTTGGGAAGTGCAAGCGGAAATGAAAAATTAGAAATGAAAAATGAGAAATTGGATAAGTGCTGCGTTTGGAAGCCTGGGAGGGAATGCAAAGGCGGGAAAAAACGGCGAATTTGTTTAGTTTTGCGGCTTGCAGGCGCGAATTCTGGCCTGTGATCAGGCTTCAGGATGCGCTTCATTCACCAGATTCTCCGTGCAACGCCGCTCGACAAGCAGTTCGATTTTCGGGCATGCTTCAAATCGACTGCGTTCAGATTGCCGGGAAAGGTGGTCGCAAAGCCGTATCCTTGGAAGGTTCACATTCGTTTCTTGCTGCGAATGACCTTGCTCATTTGGAGCATTCCCTTTCGGATGAAGCGCGCCCGGTCGGCCAAGGCAATTGTCTACAATGTCGCGGACAATTCAACCTTGCGACGTTATTACTATCAGAAATATCAAAATCCAACGCTCAAGGATGCCGAGGTGCTGACCTTGCATCACAACCAACCGCTCGACAAACTCTATTTTCAACGATTGGGCTTCACGCAGATCGTGCGACTTCTGCGGGCAGCCTGGATCTTGTGGCGTGGTACGTTTCGATCGGCATTTTGGAGAACCCGCGTTAATCCGCATTGGAAAATCCGGTTTGGCAATCTCCTCTTGCAGCAAGTTTTATGGCATGGCGACGGCCGCGACCAATTGTTTTATTTCTGCTACGAGCCAGAAACTTATCTGGGCACGCTCGTTGCGTCTGCCATTCTACCCGACTACTTCCCCAAAATTGTCACGAGCAACAGCCTGCTATTCAGCGACAACCGCTACCTATACAACCCTAAAGCCGATCTCAAGATCTGCTCCAAAGTCCAAGTTGCAGAAACTGAGGCCTACCGCAAACACGGTTGGATGCAAGTGCGTAGCGTGGAACTTTGGGGATTGGAGGAGGCAATTGTCTATGACAAATTGACGCCCACGCCTCCGATTTATGACATTGGGATTTACAGCAGTGGCGGCTGGGCACGCACCCATGACCTGTGGCGCGCATCGGACTTGACGATCCTGCGCAAGGGAGGTTATCTGGACAATCCGTTGTATTTGCAATTGGGGGTGATTCTGGAGGTCGTCTGTGCCCTCAAACGCGAATATCCGCAGCTCCAAGTTGGGTTTTATATGCATCCGCATGAATTGAACTTGTACCACAAACACGGCATTCAGCCCCCCTACTTGCCGCTGCTCGAAGCAAATGGCATTCACTATGCGCTGGAAAGTCAAAATTCACAGGCGTCGATTTACGAGCCCAAGCTGGCAGTTGCCGTTTCCTCTACGATTTTGTTTGACCGCCTGCATCTCGGACTTCAAAGTTTCTTCTACGCTGGAAAAGCGGTGCCCAAGGTGTTGACGGACGTGCGCTACATCGGCGAGATGGCAAAACTGGGCTACTATGACGGCACCGAATTGCGGGAAATGATGCTGCGGGAATTGGACTTGCCAGAAAAAGCTGGCTGACATTCGCAGTCCGTCAATCGATGAAACCCGTTTCTGGATTAGCAAAAATCGCGTCTTTTGGCTACTTTGAGGCCGAATTAGAATCACTATGAAATCACCCACTTTCTTTCTCGACTTCGAATGGTTTCGCTTGTTTTACTTGCTCGCGATGGGCTTGGGAGCGATTCTGGTCCTTCGGGCCGCCAAACGGGATGGCCTTCCAGTGCAATCTGCCCTGCTCCTATTCCTTTGGGCGGCCGTTTTTGGAATCATGGGCTCCCGTCTGGCCGAATTTTCCGGAAACGACTGGCTGGATCTTTTCCAAACCGGTCGGGCAGTTGACAATGGAAAAACCGCATTGGGTGGCATTTTGGGCGCAATCTTCGGATTGGCTGTCGGGCGCAGGGTGATGCGCATCCAAGCTCCGGTTTGGGGATGGTTTTTGGGATGGCCTGCCGTGCTGATCGTCTTCCGGATTGGATGCCTGCTTGCAGGCTGCTGCGCGGGAACGCCCACGGGGCTCCCATGGGCGCTCAGTTATGCAGCCGGCACGCCGGCCTGCGAAATGCAACATGCCCACGGACTTTGGGCGGGTGATGGTGCCTGGTCACTTCCCGTCCATCCCGTCCCCGTTTACGAAATGATGCTGGGTTTGCTCCTGCTTTGGGGGATCGCCAAACTTTTGAAGCGTGGGTCAAGTCGTGCGACGATCTTTTTTACCAGCATTTTGGCGTATTCAGGCGTCCGATTCTTCGAAGAATTCATCCGCACGGAACATGTCACCGATGGCTTTCTGAATCCGGTGCAATGGGGTTTGCTGATTGCGATTCCATTCTTGATTGCGCTTATCGTTCGAGCACGGATGCAAGCGAAAACGCCTGAAATGAGCACCACCCGCATCCCAACGGCATCTTTGATCGTACCGATTTTGACGATTTTACTATGCCGCAACTTCTGGACGACCGGCGAATTTTTGGCCTTGGGAATGTTGGTTTTTGCTTTTGGAGCAGCCTCCGTAGTAGCCTTGATGCGTGCAGGCAAACTACGGCAAATCCACTGGATGGTGCCTGCAAGCCTCTTTGCGGGGGCCTTGCTGATGAGCCAAGCTGCAATCGACCAAACCGTGCCGGACGGGTCGCGCGAAAACTGGGTTGAAGTCGGAATGGGCGCTGCGCTCGGCAGTTACAATGAAACTTGTGGCAATACCCACACCTACGGCGTCGCCGGTGCTGGCGGTCAATACACCCACAACATCAATGGTCGGCATCAGTTGGAGGCTGGCATCCGGACCTACTTTGGACAAGACAACGATCGGGACACCTTGGTGACCCTTTTTGGGGGTAATCCTTATTTTGCCTATCAAAACCGCTGGGTCGGCGCCGAATTGGGCGTACATGGCGGAAACTTGATCGTGGATGGGCAAATGCGAAATTTTGTACCTCAAGGCATGCTGCGTGTCGGACCCTCCGACATTTTCTTCGCCGAATTCCGTGTATTCAACAACGGCTATGCACCTATTCCGGGCTCGGCCATGCGCTTGGGAATCGGTTCAGGTTTTGGCTTGGACAACGGCACCGTCTTCCGAATCGGCATCTCGTCGAGTGGCTACTATATCAATCCAACCATCGTGCTTCAAAAAGACTACATGATCGAGCCCCTCGTCGCCTACGGCGGACGCGACAACTACCAATTCGGATTGGGACTCCGGGTTAAGTTAAAAGTGAATAGCGAAAAGTGAAAAGTTGTGTTGGGGCTGAAAGCGCGTGGTTTACGCCGCTCTTTTCACCCAAAAGTCTTTACTTTTCGTTTTTCACTTACCACTTACAAAGTTAAAAGTGAATAGCGAAAAGTGAAAAGTTGTGTTGGGGCTGAATGCGCGTGGTTTACGCCGATTTTGTCACCAAAAAGCTTTCACTTTTCGTTCTCCGCTATTCGCTTTCAACTTTTCGTTTTTCACTTACCACTTTTCACTTACAAATAGGTGATGGCATTCTGTATGAGGATCCAGTTGATCACCACGTAGCTGAGGAAGGAGGCCATGAATGCGGTGCGGTCGGTGAGCCAACCTGCCTTGAGTTTATTGCCTGCTGCAAGTCGATGGGCGACGACGGTCATGATCAGGTGCAGGATGATGTAGGCGAAAGTCACATTGTGGATTTTGTCAGGCAAGGTGAGCATGATCGTGCGGGGCATGATGCTGTCGACGATGTATTTGTTGGCCACCCCGGCAAATAAAGCGCCAACGATAAGCCCGAAACGTTCGGGATTGTCGGGCCCCATGAAAAACACGACCAAGGAGATCAGGTAGGCGACATAGATTCCGACAAACAACTTGAAAAACAGGCCTACTCCGTTTCTATGTAATTCGAATGTCGCTGTGACCGCAGGATAGGTACTTTGGCTTTCGAGGTTGGGATTGCCAAAGTTGGTGGCGTAGGTCTTGTCGTCGCTGCGCAGGCGAAATCCTTTGATCACCCATTCGTCGAGCTCGATACTCTGATCATAGGTGCTGTGGGCAGTATCAGGAATGTAACGCAAGGCGGATGCATCCAAAATCGCATCCTCAATCCGGATGTCGAGCATTTGCTTGTCAAACGGAAAATGCCTGAGGTCCCATTCCTTTTTGACCACGGCCTTGCATTTGTGGCAAGCCCAAATCTTCCCCTCCTCGATATCGGTATCAGGCAAGGTATAGGCAAAGTCCTTGGCATTGGCGATTTCGACGGTTTCCAAAGGCTTGAGTGTCGAATCAGTGTAATTGAACCATAGCCAAAAGTCCACGTTGAAGGATTTGCTTGCCAAATCAAGGTCGTACAGCGAGGTAACGTACAAACCAACACCTGTGGAAGAAGGAGACTGCGCGGGCAAGCCGCTCAAGGCTGTAATTCCACAAACAAGGAGAAGGGTCAATCGCAAAGCGATTGCCTTGATGCTGCACTTGAAAGATGCGTCCATTGCCCCCATTTATTCCCGAATATCGCAGGATATCCAAAAGAATCAAGGCAGAAACCCGCAAAAAGGCCCCAAATACCTGGGTTCAAAACAATTTGCCTGCTAAAAGGTTACCTCGGTTTGAATTTGCCAGAATCCTTGACCCTCAAAAGATGAAACACGTCCTGATTACCGGAGCTTCCACGGGCATCGGCTTTGCTGCCGCAGAAGCTTTTATTGCCAAGGGCTACCATGTTTACGGCAGCGTTCGCAAACAAATCGACGCAGAAAAGCTTCAAGAGCGGCTCGGAAAAGGATTTACGCCATTGCTTTTTGATGTGACCGACGAGGCCGCCATCAAGGCTGCAGCGCAGAAATTGGAAGCGGAGATTGGGAAAGAAGGATTGGCCTGCCTGGTCAACAATGCAGGAGTTGCTGTTTCCGGTCCGATGCATTTGGTGCCCATTGACGAATTGCGTTTCCAGTTTGAGGTCAATCTCTTTGGCTTGATGGCGGTGACGCAGGCATTTTTGCCCTTGTTGGGCGCAAAAGAAAATCCGGGGCATGCCCCCGGTCGCATCATCATGATCAGTTCGGTGGGTGGCAAACTTGCCGCGCCCTTTCTGGGACCTTACTCTGCAAGCAAACACGCCTTGGAAGCTGTTTCCCATTCATTGCGTCGCGAATTGCAGGTGTATGGCATCGACGTGATCATCGTCGGACCTGGAGCAGTGAAAACGCCGATTTGGGACAAGCCATCCGCCAATGAGCTGGGGATTTACGAAGGCACGATTTACGCGCCGGCCATGCTCAAATTCCAGAAGTCCTTTGTCAAAGGTGGTCAAATGGGCCTTCCCGCTTCGTTTCTCGGCGAAAGACTTGTTAAAATCCATGAAACACCCAATCCCAAGTCGCGTTACGTATTTGTTCCCCGATTTTTAAAGGATTGGTTCATCCCAAAACTTTTGCCCGACCGTATGCTGGACCGCATCATTGGAAAATCGATCGGATTGTTGCGCAAATAAGCAGCAATCACCTGATTATCGTCAGTTTCTGATCGATTAAGGTGCCACACCCTTAAAAATTGTTTTACAATTGCATACCTTTCGTCTGCACTTATTTCGCATTGCCATGAGTCAAGGTACGCAACTCCTCATCAAAGTCATTGTCATCCTCGCTGTTTTCGTTCCCTACAAGTTTGTGATCATGCAGGGTCGCCAAACAGGTTTTCTTCAAGATTTGTTGGTTGCAGCGGTGGCTTATGCGGCAGCCTATGGCATCATCGCAGTGCTGCAACGCAATCGCAACAATTCCTGAATCTCAGTTAAATCATTCAGCAATGAAACAGCTCTTGTCCCTTTTGTTCCTCGGAATGATCGCTTTTGGCTTTCAAACGGGCTGTACCCCACAAAATACGCAGGCGGCGGTAGCAACTCCGCCATCTGGAATCATCCGCACCTGCACCTACACAATGGGTGAAAGTGCTTGCGGGAAATGTTACTGCTTGGAAACTGCCGAAAAGGGCTGTGAAATCATCGATATTTCTGTCGTCGGCGATTTGGCTGAATTCGTCGGAAAAAAGGTAAGCTACAACGGCACTCGGGATCAAAGCGAAATCCAATCGACGAAAATGTGCCCACACTATCTCAAACTATTCAAAATCAGCCTACTTTCTGAATAATTGGCAACGAAATGGCAGGTCGGCTTTCCGAGGTTGCCCTTTTTATTTCCGCCGGATAGTGGCCGAATCCCGCTGACAAGGAATTGACTATTTCATCAGAAAATCCTATTTTCCCGAGATGAAGCAGTTGCATTTCGCCTTTTCCATTTCACTGATTCTACTCTTCACCTCCGGCTGCAATGGTGGAAAAAAGGTGAATCTGGATAGCCCTGAAGCCACATTTCAGACAATGGCCAACGCCATTCATGACCAGGACATCGAGACCTATGCGCAGTGTTGGCATCCTGACCGCGCCAACAATGACGGCATGGTCTTGCTCTTGACAAGTTCCCCTGAGTTATGGAAGGGACTCCAAACGATGTTCCATCCCGACAGCAAACTTATAGATCGCACGGAAGGAGAAATCGACGGATACAAAGTCTCCACCTTCGAAGTGATCACGCCGGGCATCGAAAACGGGGATCGGGTTAGTTCTGTATCGTTGACAGAAACGGACGGCGAATGGAAAATGTACCATTGGTAAGGAGTTCCTCGCGTTAGGCATTCGTCGAAGTTCATCGCCATCCAAATCCCATTATCTTTGAAGGATGATGCCCGTAAAGGTTTTGTTTGTTTGCTTGGGAAATATATGTCGTTCGCCGATGGCAGAAGGCATTTTCATCGATTTGACTGTAAAGGCAGGTCTCGAATCCGCGTTTGTCATTGACTCTGCAGGCACAAGCGGCCACCACCAAGGCGAGCTTGCCGATCGTAGGATGCGTGAAACCGCACTTCAACATGGCATTCAGCTCGTCTCACGTGCGCGTCCGTTTCGTCAACAGGACTTTCAGGAATTTGACTACATCGCAGCCATGGACCGGTCGGTGTTGCGAGACATTCAGGCAAAACAGCGACCTGGAACGGCTGTCAACGCCAAAGTCTTTCTCATGCGGGATGATGACCCTGCAAAAGATAGCCACGACGTTCCGGACCCCTATTACGGGGGACCCGAGGGCTTTGAAGATGTTTTTCAAATCCTTGACCGCAGCAACCGCAACTTTCTTCAGCGCCTCCGAGAACTGCATGGGATTTAGTGGCTTGAATCTTGGTCATGGCGCCTGGATTCGGCAAAAATCCAACGTCTTCCGTCCCGCTGAGACTTGCATACCGTCCGTTTGACCATACAATCTGACCACACAGGAGAGCAAACCGCCATTCGTAAGGCAAAAGTGTTAGTTTTGCAGCTCACTTTTGTCAGTCATGCACAAAGTTCTGCTGTATACCGCCTCATTGTTTGTCTTCTTGCAGATCGCCGCTTGTAAATCAGGTGGCATCAGCTCCGATGAGCAAGCACGTGTCAAAGCCCTCGAAAGCTTACCACGCAAGGAATACCAACATGGTGGTGTCAACTTCAGTTTGGCAGAAATCGAAGGTATGCGGCAAGTGGATCGCGACTCGGTGCCCTGGGCCAATTACATGCCTGACACGGAAGAAAATGGCCAATTGGGCTATTATTTCTTCCCGGGCTTTGCGAGAGACCTCTCTGCTCCACAGGTTCGGGTCGAATATATGTCCAAAGCCTTGCCCGGTTGCAGCACCGTTGACAGCCTATTCACTTGGCTCAAAGGGCTGTATGTTGGAACCGAACGGAATGGCAAAGTCGTCGGTGAAGACCCGATCGGCACCCTCAATGGAGACGAGATCAAGCTTCTGCAGATCGAGATACCCAAATTCGTTGTAGACGACTCGACACAATACAGCGAAAAGTACATGGCCTGGGCCTATGCGGATCAAGGGGAGCGTTTTGTTGGATTCAGTTACAGTGCGGTGACTGCGGACGACTACAAACAAGGCTTTCCGCTCTTCCAAGACTTGGTACGCTCCTACAAAGCCAACAAATAGGTTTCCTTCCGGCAGTATTCAGTTTTTCTGATTCCGGGAGCAGTTGTCCCGGAAATTCTGCATTTACACCTGTTATCGTTGAAAAGTCCGCAACCTTCGGACTTTGAAATCAGTAATTTAGCTCAAAATCGATTTGTATGTCGGAACAGCAGTTCACGTTCCAATCATTGGTACCCGTTCGTGCCAATCCTTCAGACGCGGCAGAGATGGTCACGCAGCTTGTGTTTGGCGATGTCGTCGAAGTTTTGGCGCGTGACCGACAATGGCTGCAGGTACGCAACACGGCAGACGGCTACGAGGGCTGGATCGACGAAAAGATGGTTTTGCCTGTGGATCAGGCCTGGCTTGACGGCATCGTCGGCTGGGAATATGTGCTGGTCCCGAGTTTGCAGCTCAATGGAAGTTGGGCGGGCTCCGCCCTCCCCTTGCATTTGAGTCTGGGGGCGCGCATTCCCCGCACACCACCCTTTGCAGACGATCGATTGCGCGTTGCCATTGGGAATTGGCAGCTTGAAGTCGGCACACAGGATGTCTGCCACTACACGCAGCCGAGCGGCAAGGCAGTGGTCGAGCTTTCTGAGCGCTTCCTGGGAGCGCCCTACCTTTGGGGCGGGAAATCCATTTGGGGCATCGATTGCTCGGGTCTGACCCAATTGGTCTTCGGGATTTGCGGGATTCAACTTCCGCGGGATGCTTGGCAACAAGCCGAGCATGGAAGGGAAATCGCATTCGCGGAGCGGATGGCAGGCGATTTGGCATTTTTTGTCAATGCCAAGGGCAAAATACATCACGTGGGCGTCGTCTTGCCCGACGGAAACGTCAGGCATGCTTCGGGTCACGTGCATGACTCACCGCTGGTGCAAGAAGGCATCATCGGCAAGTACACTGGAAAGCAGACACATACATTATGTAATATCAAGCGGATTGTTTAAATTTCACCACTATGGCCTCTAAAGTATTGGTTTTAAATCAAGATTATCAGGCAGTCACAGTTTGTTCGGCGGAGCGCGCCTTTGTGCTTGTGTTCCTGCAAAAAGCCGAAATGATCAGCGAACGGACGGCCAAGGTTTTGCGTTCGGTATCCAAGGAGTTTCAATATCCTTCGATTATCCGGCTGAATCGGTTTGTAAATCTGCCGTTCAAGCGCGTTGCCTTAAGCCGCGTCAACATCTACAAACGCGATGGCTATGCCTGCGTGTATTGCGGAAACAAGGACAATTTGACCTTGGACCACGTCATTCCTCGCTCGCGCGGCGGACGCGACCAATGGGACAATCTTGTCACAGCCTGTCAACGCTGCAATACAGAAAAGGGTGACCGCACGCCGGAGGAAGCGGAGATGCAGATGCGGCATCAACCCTTTCGTCCAAGCTTCATCATGTACCTCCGTGACTTTCATGGCAAGGTTCAGGAAGAATGGCGACCCTATCTTTTGATGAACTGAGGAACCGATCCATCGGTGATCCTCGAAACGATTGTAAAAGCCGCGGGGAACCATCCTCGCGGCTTTTTCGTTGTTTGGGCATCGCACGCTTTATTCTTGGCGACCGCATTAAGAATGTCTACTTGAGATCTGACAATCCTTTTGTCAGCGTCGATATTTCGCCGATTTGCTTATCTTTGCGCGATTTGTTTTCTGAAGTTTGGAAAAAGTACGCATTTTGAGATCTCAAACAGCTTCGAATTTCATCATCGGGTTGGCGCTCGGGGCTGCCCTGATGCTCCTACCCTCTTCTATTTTGAAGGGACAACGTTTGCGTAACGTCCTGTTCAACACACCTAAAGCCTACGAGAAGCTCGACATCCCGGTGGTTCACCTGAATCCCGATTCGGTCAGGATTGCAGCAGGATACGAGCATCGTATTGAAAGCGATGACCAGATCGGAGTACGCTTTCTCAACAATATTGACATTACCAAGGGTCTAGCATTGATTGAAGGCACAAGCGCTACGGGAGTGCCCTTTCTCGTGAACAAAAGCGGCGAAATCGACCTGCCCCAAGTTGGCAAACTCAAGGTACTCGGCATGACCAAGCAGGAGGCCAAAGAAGCCATTGAGAAGCAGTATGCTGTTCAATACCGAGACCCGAAAGTTGAAATTGCCATCTTGAATTTGAGTGTGTCTGTGCAAGGCGAGGTTGGCTCGCCCGGTGTCTTTCCACTTCTCAGAGAGCGCACGACCTTGATCGAGGTTTTGTCAGCCGCCGGCGGCGTGAGTCAATATGGAAAAAGAAGCGTGATCAAAGTACTGCGCGGAGTGGGGCAAGGCAAGGAACCTGAGATTTTGATCTTTGACCTGCGACAGCTTGACGCGATCCGCACTGAAGACATGTACATGCGTAACAAGGACATTGTTTATGTGGAGCCAAGGGATATTCGGGTACTTGCAGACGCACTTCAACCCTATACCAACGTATTGTCTCTGTTTTCTACGATCAGTACCCTCGCAGTGATCGTCCTCAACATTGGCAAATAAGAATTCAGAATGAGGCAGGTTTTTCAATCCAAAAACACGAACACCGAGGAAATCAACCTCGCGAAGATTTTAGACCTCTTTCGCAAGCGTTGGTACTATATCGTGGTATCGTTTGTGGTGGCGATGATCGTCTGCAAGCTGTATTTGCGCTACACCAAGCCGATTTTTGCTGCCGAGGCAACGTTGAGAGTGCAAGACAACAAACAAATGAATCAGGGTCTTGGCATGATGGAGTCGTTTGGCTTCGGGCTCATGCAAGATGATATTCAGTCCGAAATTCAGTTGGTTCAGTCGCGGTCCATGGTTGAAAAAGCCATCAACAACATGAATTTCACGTCGTTGTACTATCTCGTCGGCACCTTGGTAACTTCGGAAATCTACAAAGACGACGCCCCCTTTGTTGTAATCTACGATTCCACCTCCAATGTCAGGTACAATGAGTTGTTTTCGATCTTCTATTTGGCTGGCAACAAGTTCAAGCTCAGCTATCAAGACGGGCCAAATCGGGTAGAGAAACAATACTATTTTGGGGAGAACATCAATGTTGGGGGATTCAAATTCCAAATCATTAAACGGGAAACAGATCGCTACAAACTGACGCCGGAGGTTGAGTTCAAATGGATGGCTGTCATGCCCGAATCGATGATTGGTCGCGCCATGAGCGGCCTCAAAGTCGAGCAATCGGGCTATTTGGTGCCAATTTTGAAAATTTCTTTGCAAGACAATGTCTCCAAGTTCACTTCGGACTTTTTGAATACCCTGATCGATGAATACAAGATTCAAGATATTGCCCGCAAGACCGAGGCGGCTGATCAGGCGTTGCAGTTCATCCAAAACCAGATCGATACGATCAAGAACAGTGTAAACATGGCCGAGGATGTCTTGCAGGCATTCAAGCAGGAAAAGGAGTTTTTCAATGTTGAAATGAAGATCGGCTTTGATTTGGAAAACCTGCATTCGGAGGAGGAAAGCAGGATGCAATTGCTGATCAGAAAGCTGGAGATCGATCGCCTTGAGAGCGAGTTAAAATCTGGAGACACGATTTCTGCGGTTTCGTTCACGCTTGAGGGCTTCAATGACCAATTGCTGACTTCATTGATCGCATCCTACAATTCGGTCGTTCTTGAAAAAAGAGCCGCGTTGCCACTTTATACTGAGCGGCACCCCGTGGTCACGGAGCTCAAAGTCAAACAAAATGGCTTGATGAAATCCATCTTGGGCAACGTAGCCTCGCTCCGCCAAGACAACGACAAAAAAATCCAATATTTTGACGGTTTGCTCGCAAAAAGCAAGGAACAGCTCAAAAGCTTGCCCGCAACGCAGCGTGTGCTGCAAAGCCTCATGCGTGAATTTGAGGTAAAGGAAAAGATTTTGTTGACGCTTCTTGAAAAACAAGCCGAGGCAAAAATCGGAAAAGCGTCGATTGTATCCTCCGTTCAAATCATGGACCGCGCGCTCACTCCAAGCTACCCGATTTCGCCCAATCCTAGACGAATCTACATTGTCGGTTGCGGCTTAGGAATCACGCTTGGACTGTTGCTGATTCTGATTGCAGGCATTCTCAAGAACACGATTTCCTATCGTGAAGAAATTGAAGCCATGAGCTTCACCCCCATCATTGGCGTGGTGCGACGTGCAAACGAAAGCCTCAACCACAAATATCCGCGCCTGATGAGCGTGGAAAATCCAAAATCTGGCCTGAGCGAATCGTTTCGGAGTATCCGAACCAACCTGCAGTTTCTTGCTGCCGACAAAACCACCAAGGTCGTTGCCATCACAAGTACAGTCTCTGGCGAAGGAAAATCCTTTGTAACGATCAATTTGGCGGGCATGCTCTCCCTGCTAGACATTAAGGTCGTAATCATCGACATGGACTTGCGCAAGCCCAAGCTCCACTATTCATTTGGAAATGACAACTCTGTGGGGCTTTCGACGCTGCTTGTAGGGAAAAGCTCCCTGCAAGACACCCTCAAGAATACCGAATACAAAAATTTGGACTTGATCACTTCGGGTCCAATCCCCCCAAATCCTTCAGAATTGATCCTGTCTCAGCGGATGCAGGATTTGCTGGAAGAATTGAAGAAAAATTATGACTACATCCTGATCGACACCCCGCCCATCGGTTTGGTGACCGATGGCACCACCATGCTCATGAGTGCTGACGTGGCACTTTATGTCATTCGTGCCGATTACTCCAAGCGCGTTTTTGTGAGGAATCCCGATCAGCTTGCAGAAGATCACAACATTCGCAACCTCTACATCGTTTTCAATTCCGTGAGCACCGCCAACAAACGGTACGGCGGATACGGATACAAAGTATATGGACAAGGTTATTATTCAGAGGATTACACGCCGCCCAAATGGTGGGAAGTGTGGAAATTTTTCCGCCGAAAGTCTTAATTGATATGAGTTTTTTGCAGCGCATCTTTGGGGGCCAATCGTCCGAGGCAGCACCCTTTGGGAAGCTGGGGGTAGACATTCATTCGCATTTGATTCCTGGGATCGACGATGGATCGTCAAGCCTTGAAGAAAGCATGTTGATGATTCGTGCCCTTTACAAGCTGGGCTATCGCAAACTCATCACCACCCCGCATATCATGTCTGATGCCTACCGCAACACGCCTGAGATCATACGGAAGGGAATTGAGCTACTGCGCGAAAACATCAAGATCGCGGGGATCGAAATCGAAGTGGAAGGTGCTGCCGAATATTATCTCGACGATGGATTTGCCCAGTCCCTCGGGAAACGCGAATTGCTCACGTTTGGAGGAGATAAAAAATACCTCCTGGTGGAAACGAGTTATGTGGCCAAGCCGATGGGGATGCACGATGTCATTTTCGCCTTGCTCACCCAAGGCTACACCCCTGTCTTGGCCCATCCGGAGCGTTACCAATACCTATGGGCGGAAGATGCTGTGGAGGAGGTGCGCATGATGCGTAACCGGGGAATGAAAATCCAGGTGAACCTGACCTCCTTCGGTGGCCGTTACAGCAAGCGCGCTACCACCATCGCATGCGATTTGGCAAAAGAGGATTTGATCGATTTTATCGGAACCGATCTCCATCGCCCTTTGCAGCTCGATACGTTACAAAAGACATACAATTCCAGCAAGGAGTTGAGGCATTTGGTTGATGGTGAAAGACTGCTGAATTCCAGCCTGTGACAACCTTTTTGTTTTTCAGCCTATGTACAAAGATCAATGTATCGCCGTACGCAGCCATTTAAGGGGTCGTAGCATTGGGCTTTCTCTGAAGAAGGCCCTACCGCCAAGAAGCTCCTCGATAACCCAATTTCCGAATGCAGCAGCCAAGGCCTTCACAGTGATCGATGAGATCCAGGGGCTAAGGATGATGCCCACGAAGAGTTCCATGCCTGCTGGAAGAAACCAAGAACCTCGACATCCAAGTTCTCCTCGATTTCAAAATCGCCAAAGTCATCGCCCATGAATTTGATTTCCATCGCTGACCGGAAAATAGGTCCCGGCTTTCCTTGCTTTATCATTGCCGAGGCAGGCGTGAATCACAACGGTGACCCAGCCCTTGCCCGTGAGCTCATTGTCGCGGCCGCGGAGGCAGGCGCCGATGCAGTTAAATTCCAAACCTTCAAAGCCGAAAAACTCGTCACAAAGTCAGCCAAAATGGCGGACTACCAAGTTCAGAATACCGGACAGGAAAGTTCGCAGCTCGACATGCTGCGCAAATTGGAGCTTCAATACGATGCACATCGGGAGCTCAAAGATTTCGCCGAGTCGCTCGGGCTGATCTTTCTGAGTACGCCCTTTGACTTGGAAGGCATTGACTTTCTGAAAGACTTGGGGGTGGTCGCTTTCAAGGCTGGGTCTGGAGACTTGACCAACCTCCCATACCTACGGAAAATGGCCTCACAAGGCCTGCCGATGATCATTTCCACAGGCATGGCTGTGTTGGAAGAATGTCACGACGCGGTCAATGCCATTCGGGAGGCGGGCGATCCCGGGTTGGTCGTACTTCATTGCACAACCAATTACCCTTGCCCCGAGGAGGAGGTTAACCTGCTTGCCATGCAGACGATGGGAGCAGCATTAAAATGCTTGGTAGGCTACAGCGACCACACCGATGGCATCTTGGTACCGCAACTTGCCGTGGCTGCAGGTGCCTGTGTGATCGAAAAACACTATACTTTGGACCGTAACATGGAAGGTCCCGACCACAAAGCATCCTTGGAACCCCATGAACTCAAGGACATGATTCAACGCATTCGTCAGGTGGAAAAAATCATGGGCCACGGTGATAAAATTCCCAATCCCAGCGAGTTAAGGATCATGGAAGCGGCACGAAAAAGTATCGTTGCAGCCAAGGATATCCCAGCCGGAACGTTAATTTCGGTAGAGCTTTTGGATATAAAACGACCCGGAACAGGAATTTCTCCCAAAAAAATGCAAGATTTGACGGGCAGAAGGGCAAAAGTCACGATCGAGGCAGATACCATCATCACGTGGGACATGCTCGAATAAGGCTTTATTCCCCTGTCAGGCACCTTTGAGAGGATTAACCAAACTCCACATTGTTCTTTTTCCTTCATTGGAAATGCCTGTTTTTTTAAGTTTGTGCTGTTCATTAATTACAAAAAATGAGTGCTAGAAAAATCTGTGTACTGACTGGAACCAGAGCCGAGTTTGGCTTGCTGCGCCCAGTCATGGAGGCCATTCAACAACATCCTGACCTTGAACTTCAAGTATTGGTAACGGGGATGCACCTCGAGCAAATGTTTGGCATGAGCGTCAAAGCGATCGAAGGTGCCGGTTTCCCGATCTCAGGTCGCGTGCCGATGCACCCGCCCGAAGATAGCGGCAAAGGCATGGCATTTGCCATGGGTGATGGCATCCGTGGCATGACCAAGGTGCTTGGAAAGCTGAAGCCCGACATTCTGCTCTTGCTCGGTGACCGTACCGAAGTGATGGCCGGTGCGATTACCGCACTGTACCTTAACATCCCGATTGCCCACATTCATGGTGGAGACGTCACACGCGGAGGTACGGATGAGTCGACCCGTCATGCTGTCACCAAAATGGCCTCGATTCACTTTGCAGCTACGCCGCAAAGCGCTGAACGCATCCTCAAAATGGGTGAAGAACCATGGCGCATCCATACTGTCGGTGCACCAGCCCTCGATACCATTCTGAATGTGAACCCGCTGAGCCGCTCGAAGCTTGCCAGAAGGTTTAACTTGCCAGAAGACCGTCCTTGGTTTTTGGTACTCCAACACTCCGTGACAACGGAGGCCGAAATTGCCGGTGAACAATTCGCAGAAACCCTCGCTGCATTGGATGCTTTTGATGTAGAGAAAATCTTCATCTATCCCAACTCCGATGCCGGTGGTTTGCAAATCATTGCCCAATTGGAGCGCATCAAGACCGAGCCGGGCAACCATGTTTTCCCTTCGATTCCTCACCGCGAATTCCTGAGCCTCATGAACCATTGCTCCGTGATGGTCGGCAACAGCAGCAGCGGTATCATCGAAAGCTCAACCTTCAAGATCCCCGTGGTCAACATCGGCATCCGTCAAGAAGGTCGCGAATGTGCGGGCAACGTAGTGCATGTAGGTCATGACCGTCAGGCGATTGAAACCGCCATCGATCAGGTCATTGCCGACGAATTCATGGATAGCTTGGAGAATATCGTAAATCCTTACGGCGATGGCAATGCCAGCCGCCGCATCGTAGACGTCCTCTCAACCGTGGAACTCGACAAGAAATTGATCCAAAAGCAGATCACTTACTGAGCCATGAGCGAGGACCGCTTCGGGGAATGGAAGCCACCGCACATCGAAGACGGTGTGCCCACGAAGTGGAACTGGGTGGTACAAGGTGTAGCCGGGCTTAAACTGGGTTTTCGCACCGATATCGGCGCATTTACCTACATCAACGCCCGACATGAAGTAGAAATCGGCGATGAGGTCCAAATCGGATCTCATTGCTCGATTTACTCCCTTAGTACCATCGATGGCAAGCAGGGAAAGGTCACCATCGGAAAAAAGGCCTGCATTGGCTCACATTCGGTGGTCATGCCGGGGGTGACGATCGGCGAAAACAGCATCGTCGGTGCATTCAGTTTTGTGAACAAAGACATTCCGCCCAATGTTGTTGCAATGGGGCAACCCGCTAAAGTCGTGAAGGAAATCGTATGAACGTTCCGCTTTCACAGCCCTATATGGGGCAAGAGGAAATTGATGCCGTCGTAGAGGTTTTGCGCTCCGACAGGCTTGCCTTGGGTCCGGTTACCGCCGAATTCGAGCGGCTTTTTGCCGAAGCCATCGGCGTCAAATATGCCTTGGCAGTCAACAGCGGCACATCAGGGCTGCATTTGGCGGTGAAAGCGCTCGGTCTTGGACCGGGTGACGAAGTCATCACGACGCCATTCTCCTTTGTCGCAAGCAGCAATTGTATTCTCTTTGAAGGTGCGACACCAGTATTTGTGGATGCGGATGAAAGCTTCAACATCAATCCCGATTTAATCGAGGCCGCGATCACACCCAAAACGAAAGCGATTTTGCCGGTACACGTGTTTGGTGAAAGCGCCGACATGGATCCGATCATGGACATTGCCAAAAGGCATGGCCTGCGGGTGATCGAAGACGCCTGCGAAGCCATACAAGCCACTTACAAGGGCAAAATGACCGGAACATTCGGGGATGTGGCTGTGTATGGGTTTTATCCCAACAAGCAGATCACGACCGGCGAAGGCGGTATGATCGTCACCAATGACGATGCGATCTACGAATATTGCCTGAGTGCGCGCAACCAAGGTCGCGCCACTGACATGCAATGGCTCACGCACGTGCGACTTGGCTACAATTACCGCATCAGCGAGGTGACGGCAGCCATGGGCGTAGAGCAGATGAAAAAATTGCCGGAAATCATGCAGCTTCGCCGCGAAAAGGCGCAGCAATACATGGAAATGCTGGCAGACATTCCCGGTCTGCGCTTCCCTGCGGGTTGGGAACAGGCCGCTCATAGCTGGTTTGTCTTCGCCCTGCGCGTGGATGCTGCTTTGCGCGATCCCTTACTTGAAATCCTGAACGCCAATGGCGTACAAAGCAAGGCCTATTTCTCGCCTTGCATTCACCTGCAAGAGTTTTACATGCGTGACTTCGGGTACACCGAAGGAATGTTCCCAATTGCAGAAAAATTGAGCCGGGAAACGATCATCCTCCCGTTTTTCACTTCGATTACCGATGCACAGATGCAATGGGTGGAAAGGCAACTGCGTGCTGCCATGACCACCCTGCGTGCGAATGCCTGAGACCGAAAATGAATATTTTTGAAGGAAAAGTCATCTTGGTCACAGGCGGTTGTGGCTCCATCGGATCAGAAATTGTACGTCAATTGCTGCGTTGTTCGCCATCGCGGGTACGGGTACTGGACAATGACGAATCGGGACATTGGCGGTTGAGCCAAGAACTGGACACGCCGATTTTGCGCAACCTTGTGGGTGACGTGCGCGACCGCGACCGCGTTGCGCGGGCGATGGAAGGTGTGGACATTGTCTTTCATGCAGCAGCATTGAAGCATGTTCCCCTCTGCGAATACAATCCATTCGAAGCGGTAAGCACCAATGTCGTCGGCACGCAGAATGTGATCGATGCTGCCATTTCGCATGGTGTCAAGAAATTCATCGGCATCAGCACCGACAAGGCAGTCAACCCCATCAATACGATGGGCGCGACCAAGCTCCTCAGCGAACGCCTGATTGTGAATGCGCCGATCGGCTTGAGTGGCATCGAGGTCGCTTGTGTGCGTTTTGGCAATGTGCTCGGTTCTGTCGGCTCTGTGATTCCGATGTTCAGGCAGCAAATCTCCAAAGGCGGGCCGATTACGATCACAACCGCCGAAATGACGCGGTTCTTCATGACGATTCCGCAGGCGGTTGCCTTGACCCTTGCAACAGCGGAGCGCATGGTCGGGCACGAAGTTTTTGTGCTCAAAATGGACGTTGCGCGCATCTTGGACATTGCCGAGGTGATGATTGCCGAGGTGGCGCCACAGTATGGCTTTCGTCCAGAGGACATCCAAATCGAATACATCGGCAAACGCGCAGGCGAAAAGATCCACGAATACCTTTTTACCGAAGACGAAGCCCCGCACATCACGGTGATGGATGACATGTTTGTGATTCGCAGTTCGCCGTTTGATCCGCTGAAGGTAGAAAACGACAACTACCAAGAAATTATGGAATTGGGCATGGGTCGCCTGATCGACAAAACGGAAATCAAAACGATTCTGACGAACTGCGGACTGCTGTGAAACTAAAGGATCGCTTCAACAAGAATCTTGTGATCCGCACTTTGAGGCGAAGTGCACGTTTGTTGACCCCTGTTGAGTCGAAGCGGGCCATGAAGATGGCGATTTACTCCATTATCAGCGTTTTCATCGACGTCGCGGGATTATCGATGTTGATTCCCGTGATGATGGCTGCCAATGATCCAAGTTTGGTGACCGGGCCTGTTCAAAATGAGGTGGCTGTAACCATACATCCCGATTCGCCACTTCCGGACGAAGATTTAGTCTTTGTGTTTCCGAAAAAGCTAGCGCTTACGATTCACCCCGACACCACAAGTATCGGACCGATTGCGCTTGATTACCGGAAACCAAAGTCCAATACAGCCGGAGTCAACCCATCCGTCAGCAGTTCTTTGCCATCCGATACCAATCTGCTACGCAAATTGTATCTCGCCCTCGGATTCAAAACCTATGAATCCTACATGCTCTTTTTAGCAGTATTGGTCTTGGTTGTTTTCCTCATCAAAAACAGCATCACGCTGTTTGTCGGCTATTTGCAATCCAAGTTTGCCTACGATGTTGCCACAAACCTTGCCCGCAGGCAATACATGAAGTATTACAACCGCGGCTATACCTACTTCAAGGAAACCAACAGTGCCGATATCGTCAACAATATCATCAACATCCCGGTCTTTTACGTGGGAGGGGTGCTCATTTCCTTGATCAACTTCCTGACGGAGATCGCCGTTTTGTTACTGATCATCATCGGGATTGCAATCGTGGACATCAAACTTTTTGGTGCCTTGTTAGTGGTGTTGGTTCCCAGTGGTTTTGCGATTTACGGACTCACAAAAAACCAGCTGTATGCCATTGGGCAAGAACAATTGCGGCTTGGGGCCATTACCTTTTCCAGAATCAACCAAGCAATATTTGGGTTTGTCGATGTGCGCCTGACCAACAAGGAAACTCATTTTTTGGAGGCCTACGAAAAAGAACAGATTTCCCTTAACGAATCCTTCAAAATCAAGCATACGATCACCATGGTGCCAAGTCGCGCTTTGGAAGTGATTGCCGTGCTCGGCATACTTGTGATCTTTTCCTATGCCTTTTTCTTCGGGGAAGGCTCCAACACCATTTTCGAATTTGTGGCCATTTTTGCTGCTGCTGCTTTCCGGGTACTTCCTTCGATGAACCGCAGCCTTGCCGCGCTGATGGGCATCAAAGGGCAAATGTTTTCCATGGAAGTGCTGGAGGAGGGCGAATTGCCCACCAAAATGGATAAGATGGATGTCCATCCAATGGATTACAACACAAGTATCGAATTCCGAGACGTGAGCTTCACGTTTAAAGGTGCTGAGAAACCTGCCCTTTCAAAGGTCAATTTCACCGTTAAAAAAGGCGAGAAGATTGGCATCATCGGCGAATCAGGTTCAGGCAAGACCACTTTGATGAACCTCCTGTTGCGCTTTTTGCGTGAAGATGATGGCGGAATCTACGTCGATGGCAAAAAAATCGAATACGAAGACATCGCTTCTTGGCGGGCCAAAGTGGGTTACGTTCAGCAACAGGTCTTTTTGATCGATGACACACTCAAACAAAACGTAGCTTTTGGAGAAAATCCCCTGGAAATTGATGAAGAAAGGCTGAAAATGGCCCTTGAACAGGCGAGCCTGACGGAGTTTGTCAGCACCCTTCCTCATGGTTGGGATACGCAAGTCGGCGAAATGGGCGCGCGGTTAAGCGGAGGTCAGCGTCAGCGCATCGGGATTGCACGCGCACTTTATTATCAAAGCAACGTTCTGATTTTTGACGAGGCTACGAGTGCCTTGGACACAGAAACGGAAAATATGATCACGGAATCGATCCAAGCGTTGCAGCTGGACAAAACCGTATTTGTCATTGCACACCGACTTACCACCCTCCGCAACTGTGACCGTATCCTTGAGCTCAAGGACGGAAAGTTGCTGAATGAATGGACCTATGCGGGGCTGGTTCAAGAGAAAATGCTGAAGTAACCTCAAGTTCATGGCGATACTGGTCACAATTTGCGCTCGCGGTGGATCAAAAGGCATTCCAGGAAAAAACCTGCGAATGCTTGCAGGAAAACCCCTGATTGCCCATACAATCGCGACCGCACAGGCTTATCAGGCTGCATTCGGAAATGTGACCATCGCACTGTCCACAGACGATCTGGCAATCAAGGAAGCTGCTGCCGCAGCTGGACTTGTTACCGATTACCTGCGTCCTGAGTCCTTGGCAGGAGACCATGCAGGTAAGGTGGAAACCATCGCCCACTTACTGGAATATGAGGAAAATCGGTTGAATTGCACTTTTGAATACCTGCTGGATCTTGACGTCACTTCCCCCCTTCGAAATCTCAAGGATTTACAGGATGCATTTTCAGTAATCGAAGCAAACCCGGAAGCCGTGAACCTGTTTTCTGTGAGTCCCGCCAACCGAAGCCCGTATTTTAACATGGTGGAACAAAAGGAAAACGGGTTCTTTGCACAGGTCAAGCAACCAGAAGGTATGCTGCTAACCCGCCAATCCGCGCCAAAAGTATACGACCTCAATGCTTCATTTTACTTCTATCGCCGTGAATTTTTCCGACTTGGTTACAAAGGTGCGATCACAGACCGTAGCTTGATTTATGTCGTCCCCCATCTTTGTTTTGACCTTGATCACCCCATCGATTTTGAAATACTCTCGCTGTTGATCGCCAACGACAAACTTGATTTCGAGTTATGAAGGCACTTCTCGTTGGATTGGGCTCGATCGGGAAACGGCATGTTGCTGCGCTATTTTCCATCCATCCAGATTGCCGCATTTTTGCCTTGCGCTCGCAGCCAGATTCGGAAGCTTATCCTGGCGTCACCAACATTACTTCATTGTCGGAATTGCCTGACGAAGGAGTTGATTTCGCCATTGTCGCCAATCCTACCGCATTGCACGCGGAGACCATCGAATTGCTCCTTCCCCTGAAATGCCCCTTGTTTGTTGAAAAACCTCTGCATGATACCTTGCAAATCGCCGATTTGCTCACGGAGGTCACGGAACGGGGTGTTTTAACCTACGTCGCCTGCAATCTGCGATTTCTGGATTGCCTGCGCTTCATCAAGGAGCAAATCCCCGTGCAGGCAGGAAAGCGGCTCAACGAGGTCAATGTCTATTGCGGATCCTATCTCCCGGAATGGCGGGTGGGGCAAGATTTCAGAAAATCCTATAGCGCCAATGCCGAAATGGGCGGCGGTGTACATATCGACCTGATCCATGAACTGGATTACCTCTATTGGTTGTTTGGAATGCCAGCGCAGGTGACACGCATCGCGCGCAATCGATCCTCTTTGGGAATCAGTGCATTCGACTATGCCAACTATATACTAGAGTATCCGCTTTTTGCCGCAAGCGTCGTCTTGAACTACTACCGGCGCGACCCCAAACGCACCCTTGAGCTCGTTTGGGAGGATGAAACCTGGGTGGTGGACCTGCGTGCGAATGCGATCACCTGCAACGGACAGACCTTGTTTGCCTCCAAACAAACAGTCGCGGATACATATTTGCTGCAAATGCAGTATTTTACGGAGCTGCTTGCCAATGGACAAGCATCCTTCAATTCTTTGCAAGATGCTTTCAACGTCCTCACTATTTGTCTCGCTCCATGACTTTAGAAAATAAGATCATCATCGTCACCGGAGGTTCAGGCTTGCTCGGCAAGGCCATGGTAAGCGACATCCAAACAAAGGGTGGGCGACCGATCAACATCGATCTCAATGTTCCTTCTGACCTACAAAATGGCACGTGGCAGGCAGATATCACCAACGACGATGCTGTCAAGGAGGCGATTGCCGCAATTTTTGCTCATTTTGGGCGCATCGACGGCTTGGTCAACAATGCTTATCCAAGGACGGCTGATTGGGGAAAACGATTCGAAGACGTGGATCCCGAATCTTGGCGAAAAAATGTGGACATGCAGCTGAACAGTTATTTTGTGATCAGTCAGCAGGTGCTTGCCATCATGAAGGCGCAAGGTAGCGGCGCCATTGTCAACATCGCTTCGATTTATGGCGTCGTTGGCAATGATTTTTCGCTTTACGAAGCTTATGGCGGCACTTCGCCAGCCGCCTATGCCGCCATCAAAGGTGGTCTCGTCAATTTCACCCGCTACTTGGCCTCCTATTATGGACGGAGCGGCATTCGTGTGAATTGCGTGTCTCCAGGCGGAATTCGCGATCAGCAGCATCCTTCCTTTATCGAACGTTATGAGCAAAAAGTGCCCATGGGCCGTCTTGGGCAGCCCGATGACATCGCACCTGCAGTGAGCTTTTTGCTCTCCGAGGAGGCAAGGTACATCACAGGACACAACTTGATGGTCGATGGCGGCTGGACCTGCATCTGAGTGCAAAATGGACTTCCCGACAGATATTTCTATGGGTATCGGCTTTGAAATGCTACAAAGTCAATACTTTTGGCCCTGAAATCGAAGAGAGAGAATGCAGACTGCAGCAATACGGGTGATTCCGAGGCTTGATATCAAGGGCCCCAATTTGGTCAAAGGCATCCACTTGGAAGGTCTGCGGGTGCTTGGTAAACCCGAGGAATTTGCCCGCCATTATTACGAAAACGGTGCCGACGAATTGTTTTTCCAGGACGTGGTTGCAAGCTTGTACGAGCGCAACAGCTTGCATGACATCGTGAGCAAGATCGCCCGTGAGATTTTCATTCCGTTAACCGTGGGTGGCGGTTTGCGATCGCTGGAAGACATCCGTAGTGTGTTGCGCGCAGGTGCCGACAAAGTCGCGATCAACACCGCCGCTTTGAAGCAGCCCGACATCGTGCGGCAAGCCGCGCTGGATTTTGGAAGTTCGACGATCGTCGTGGCCATCGAGGCCATCCGCGAAAGCGATGGCCGCTACCTCGCCTACACCGACAACGGTCGGGAATATACCGGCCGCGAAGTGGTGGCCTGGGCACAAGAAGCAGAAGCGCTCGGCGCTGGCGAAATCGTCATCACTTCCGTCGACCGCGAAGGCACGGGCGAAGGTTATGATGCCGCCCTTACGCGCAAGGTCGCGGATGCGGTACGCATACCGGTGATCGCCCATGGCGGGCCAGGAAAATTGCAGCATATTCAGGAGGTGTTGACGCAAGGGGGAGCAAGCGCAATTGCAGTTGCTGGTATGCTCCATTACGATTACATCGGCAAATTTGCCAGTGCAGCAGCATCCGCAACTGAAGGCAATACCGAATTTTTGCGCAGCGGTCGTATTCACAAGCATTTTGAAACCTGCACCTTGCCCGAAATCAAAAATTTCTTGCTTTCTCAAGGTCTCCCGTGCCGGCCCTTTACACCCATAGCCCAATGAGCAAAAAGACCATTATCGTCGATTACGCGCTCGGCAACCTCTTCAGCGTACAGCAAGCCTGCCTCCACGTAGGTCTGGATGCCGAAATCAGCAATGATCCGGCCAAAATCGCTGCGGCAGACGGCTTGATCCTTCCTGGCGTTGGAGCATTTGGTGCGGCCATGGCCAATCTGCGCAAGCTCGGCATCGAGCAAGCTCTCAAGGACCAAGTTGCCGCCGGCAAGCCCTTTCTGGGTATCTGCCTCGGCCTCCAATTGCTTTTCACCCATAGCGTCGAATTTGATTCGCAGGAACGCGGACTTGATTTGCTGCCCGGCAACGTGGTACGCATCCCTGCCGAAATTCGCGGTGAGAAGACACGGGTGCCGCAAATTGGATGGAACCAAATCACGCCACCGCCTTTCAAGTCGTGGAAGGGTACACCCTTGCAACATCTCCCCGATCAGAGTTACATGTACTTCGTGCACAGCTACTTCGTGCAGCCTGAAGTGCCCGGAGACGTCTTGACCGTCACCAATTATCAAGGCCTCGAATACTGCTCAGGCGTACAACGCGACAACATCCTGGCCTTCCAATTCCATCCCGAAAAAAGTGGTCCGGAGGGTGTGGAAATTTACCGCAGTTGGGGAGCGATCAACGGATTGCTTTAAGCCTTCCTATACCCTTCCTGGCCTGAATTCGAGCTGAATTTCTTTGAAAATCGGATGTGAAATCAGGTTGCCAATGCGCTCCGGTTTGCACCAAAATTGGTGGTCAGCCGAAATTTCCCTAGCTTTTCGGAGAAAGTTGCCCCTAAAATGATCGTGCCCTTCCTCAGGATTCCATATCAATTCCGCATTTTCTGCCTATGCATCGGCTTGGGAACAATTTCCATTTTGGGTTTGAATGCCCAAACAATGGACAAACAAGGGGCGATCAAGGAATTCGGGGAAATCAAGGAGAATTGGAATTCGGCGAAGTCAAGGTCGAACCAATACGCCGCCGCATCCGACTTGTCTACCTTGCTGTCCAATGCCGAATTGGGTTGGGCACATGCAGACTCCTTGAAAATCGATTGGCACTTGCAACTTGGCCTTTGGTATACTGAATTGGATGAGCCACAGAAAGCAAAGGAAAACTATCAAATCTCCCTCAATTTGCTTCAAAAAAAGCGCGAATTGGTCACTGGGGATTCAGAAAAATTGATTCAGATTTCGCGAAACCTTGGGCTTTCAGCAACGACGCTCGGACAATGGAACGCGGCGCGTGCTGCCTTCGAAAATGCCATTCGTTTGACCGATTCCTTGCCAACGCAACAAGCCGGGATGTTTTTGGATTTGGCTCGGATGCTCCGAACTGCCGGCAAATATGCGGAGGCCACCGACCTGGCACAGAGGGCAGTAAAAATGCAACAAGCATTATTAAAGGGGGTCAAGGAACCTGTCTTGAAGGCAAATTTGACTTCTACCTATATCGATGCGGTGGTGGAAGTCGCCCATGATTTCAACGGATGGGGCATGCCTGACAGTGCCTTTTGGTACTTGGACCAAACAAAAAACCTCCGCAACAACCTTAAAAAATCAGAAACGGTTAAGTTGTGGTTGGCCTTCAGCGAATATCATTACCAAAAACAGGAATTTGAACCTGCGTTAGAGGCAGCCGACATTGCATTAGAGGCAGCGAATGCGGATTCGTTGGCCTCAAAACGGCTTTTGGGCACCATTCATACCTTGCGTGCCAAGTCTTGGCTGGCGAGGAAAGAACCGACCAATGCCTTGGCTGCCAGCCAAGCGGCGTTGATGGCATTCGTCCCGGGATTCCAAGACAGCCTTCCTGGCATGAATCCTGATCCGAATTTATGGGCAGACGATCCAGCGCTTTTTGAGATTTTTCTTCAGAAGGCCCATGCCTTTGAAGCCTTGGGTTTGGTCGAGCAATCGTTGCGCTGTTATGAAAATGCATTCGACTATCTGAACCATCTCCGCGAAGGCCATCACGTCAAGGAGGTGGGAAAATTCAGCTCCAAGGCCATTTATCCTTCCTACGAACGCGCCCTGAAGCTTGCCCTTGCACATGCAAGCCAAACCAAATCCCCCGCCGACTTGGAGCGTGTGTTCCATTTCATGGAATGCCGCAAGACCAATGAAATCCTGCTCTCTCTCCAAAGTGCAAGTGCCTACCCTGCCTATCAATTGCCGGATTCGCTGCTCGCACAATGGCGTACAATTCAGTCCCGAAGACTTGAAATGCATCGCCACCCAACAGAAAAAAGCATCGAATTCCTCACCAAACTTGACAAACAGGCCGCGCAGCTTGCCAGCGGAATCGATACCGTTGCACCGGGTTTTGCCGCATTGACGCAGCGGTATGGCATGGTAAGTGTTGCCTCGGTACAACAAGACCTCGATGCGGACGAAGTCTTTTTGGAGTATTTTATTGGCGATCAGCAACTTTTCATTTTCGCCATTGATCAGCAGCACGCGCAATGCTATTCAGCACCCCTCAAGCCCGAGTTCTTCAAGGCCATTGAACGGTTTGGCAATATGCTTCGCACGCCACCCGAGGGCCGGATTCGCAAGCTCTTTTCTGAGTATGAGCGCACAGCCTATTATCTATTTGGGCAGTTGATCGGACCTTTGATCAAAGGGAATTTCCGTACGAGAATTCCCCGCGCGCTGATCATCGTACCCGATGGCAGATTGGCCTTGATCCCATTTGAATGTTTGATCACACAGCGTTTGTTGGCGCCGAGCGATTTGGCCTTCAGGCATGCTGCCTACTTGATGCGGGATTGTGAGATTCGTTATGGGCATTCAGCGACAACTTTGGCCCGGCAGAATCAGCCTGCAGGGCATCCGCAAACGGCATTTATGCGAAGCATTCTAGCATTGTCGGCCTCCCCACAGGCTGACGGCATGCCAAAATTGGAAACTGCAAAACGTGAAGGTCGGTTGGCTGCGGATGCGTTAAACGGGAAATCAATCGACAAAGCAAGCCGCAACGACTTTCTCGACAATAGCCGCGATTACAGCTTTTTGCATTTTGCGAGTCCCACAATTGCAGACAGTTTGAATCCCATACAATCCTGGATCGGCCTGCAAAAAGACGACAAGTCCATTGACAGCCTGTTTTTCCATGAAATCACCGGCCTGCAGCTTTCCGCAGAAATGGCGGTTTTGAGCGGATGCGCGACTTCCTCAGGCGAACTTCAATCGGGCGAAGCTGTGATGGGGCTTGCGCGAACGTTTTTTGCGGCAAGCTGTCCGCGGGTAATGTTGAGCCTTTGGCGCATCGACAACGAAAACAATGCCGAGCTCACCGGCAACTTCTACAAGACCATGAAGGTCGGCAAGCCTGCTGCCCAAGCCCTGCGTGAGGCCCGTATGGCATATTTGCGCACCGAAGGTCCGGCTGACGGCATGCAGTATCACCCCCATTATTGGGCCTCGATGGTCATGATCGGCGAAGAAGGCCCCTACCTCACGCAAGGCCCCAAAAGTTGGACCCCTTACCTGATTTGGGGCAGCATTGCAGCCTTGATTGTCGCACTTTGGCAGCGACGTATGCGCCGCCGTCGCCGCAAGGCACATTGACAACGATTGCGCTCCGATTCCCTGCGCCTACTAAGGATTAATTCGTAATTTCGCGCCGCCCGCCTGCAAAGCAGGTGGCCCATGGAATATGTCTGGAAACAAGGAAAATCAAGTGTTGGAGACCTATTATGGCCTTCCGCGCCAAGTCACGTGGTGCAGCCGTTGTGTGATGAGCAATCAACGTCCCGCATCCGCCATCGAATTCAAGCACACGATCGACAGCAAAAAGACCACGCTCAAGATCGATGAAGGTGGCCTTTGCGATGCCTGCAAGCAGGCCGATATCAAGGATCAAATCGACTGGCACGCCCGCGAAGAGCAATTGATCAAGCTCCTTGACCAATACCGCCGCAACGACGGCTATTACGACATCCTCGTGCCCGGCTCAGGCGGCAAGGACAGTGCCTACGCGGCCCATATTCTCAAGTACAAGTATGGCATGAATCCGCTGACCGTCACGTGGCCGCCGATTCTCTACACCGACTACGGCCAGAAAAATTTCAAAAACTGGATCGATGCGGGCTTTGACAACCTGAGCTTCAACCGCAACGGCAAGGTGATGAAGCTGCTCACACGCTTGAGCATCCTCAACCTGCTGCATCCGTTCCAGACCTTTATCCTCGGTCAAAAGAATCTGGCGCCGAAACTGGCTGCAAAATTTGACATTCCGCTCGTGTTTTACGGGGAAAATGAGGCCGAATATGGCAATCCGATCGCGGACAATGTGGCTTCCTTGCGCGACAAGAGCTATTACAGCTTCAAAAACCTCGACGAGATTTATCTTGGCGGGGTGAGCATCCGCGAATTGCAGGAAAAGTATGATGTGCGCCTCAGCGACATCCTTGCGTTCTTGCCGGCTCCCGTCGAGGAGGTCGAAAGGTCCAAAATCGAGGTGCATTATTTGGGATACTACCTCAAATGGGTGCCGCAGGAGGTTTATTACTACGCAGTGGAAAATACCGGCTTCAAAGCCCGCCCCTTCCGCACCCAAGGCACCTACAGCAAGTACAACAGCATCGACGACAAGATCGACGACCTGCATTACTACACGACGCATATCAAGTTTGGTATCGGCCGGGCGACCTACGATGCTTCGCAGGAAATCCGTAACCGCCACATTACCCGCGAAGAAGGCGTGGCCTTGGTCAAGCGCTTTGATGGCGAATTTCCCGACCGCTACTTCAACGAAGTGATGGAATACCTGGAAATCGATCCAGACTATTTCCGCGGCGAATTGGTCGACAAATTCCGGTCTCCACACCTTTGGGGCAAGAATGACCGCGGCGAATGGCAATTGCGCCACAACGTCTGGGGCGGCGGCTTGAACGACTGATTTCAGCAAGAATCAAGTAAAATCAACGCTCGAGGTTGTTTCTGCGGGTGCGGTAATGCTTGAGGTAGCTGCTGCGTGACGAATCCGACAAAAAGGAACGGCCGACCATGTCCACCACCTTGGGCTGCGGATCGATGAACGGCTGCAAGAGTTTGTCCAAACGCGTGGCCATGACCCCGATACGTTTTCCAAACTCCCTGAAATCCTTGCCCGTCGCGGGATCGGGTGGTGTCGAATACTTCACACGGACCGTATCCGCAAAAAGGCCTTTCGACAGGGCGAAATCGCTATCTGTCAGGTGCAAACGCGAGTCGACCAAGTCATACGCCGGACTGAGGACAAAGTCCCCGTCACGGGTTTCGATCACGGAGAAGTTCTTGAGGTGCGCATCTCCATTGGAAAACAGGTAGTTGAAGACCACCAACCTGAAAAACCTTTCGACCTCCACACGCCAAGCCGGGAGGTATTGTTGGATCAGCCCGGCCATTTCTTCGTAGCTGAAGTCGTACTTATAATTGTCGCCTGCGTTTTCCTGCGTGCGACCGGCGAGCGAAGCAAAGTCCTCGACCGCCCATTTTCCGCCACCTTGCCTGACGTCAAACCGCTTCGTGATGTAACAAGGCGTTCCATCCGCTGAAAAGATCAAGGAATTTTCAGCAGTGTCAATCCCATATACTTGCCGCGCGATCTGCATGGTAAGGTGCTCATTGGCAGGGAAGTCCCCTACCCGTTTCAAGTCGCGGGGCGGCGGTTTCAGAATGAATTCGCCTTGCTCGCCATGTGCCGTGAGCCGCAATTTGTTCTTTTCCAGAACCAAACTGAGTTTTTCCTGATAACCCGAAATAGACATCTGCTTTCGGTTTTCGAGCAGCAGTTCTTGGGTCTTTTCGTCGGGTGTCTTGAGGTCAAATGGCAATATATGACTCACGAGTTTGCCGCCAAACACGCGCTTGAGACAGGTCGGGCTGTAGGTGGCATGGCCTTCTGACAATGTCCCCGGGCAAAATCGGATATCAGGAAAACTCATGGGAGGTCGTTTTCAGGTGTTACAGTAATGGCGCCGATCGTATCGTATTGTGCGGTGGCTAATAAATAGCCAAAATGGTCATTTTCATCGATTTTGAGGGCATGACTTTGCAATTTGCGGTTGGCGCCCTCGCTCAGCAGGTTGAAAAAAAATGGAAACAGGATCGCGCTCTGATAAGGCTCTTCCTTCTTGGGCATGGTCAGGCTCAGCGGCGGCTTGGTAGTATCCCGCAACCAAAGCGGGTCGTAGACAAACCAATACTGCCGCTGATCGTCTTCGGTCAGCCGCCCGACAAGTTCGTCATTGCGGTATACAAGCCCCAAACGCATTATTTAGCCTTCTTGAGTACCAATTCGAATTCCAAACCCAACACATCTGCCAACCGCGTCAATGTCCCCAAGGTCGGATTGCTCCTTCCGGTTTCCAAGGCCTTCAAAGTGCGCAGCCCGACGCCCGCCAATGCAGCAAGCTGCTCTTGGGTCATGGCCAAGGTTTCCCGCCTTTTTCTCATTTCCGAAATTACATGCTGAGCTTCCATTTCAAATTCCGATTCGCCACCACCACATTATTACGGTTCAAAAATGCCATACTCAGCACTTCTGTGAACAAATCTACGCCATTTTGCCCCAAAAAGCAAGAAAACAGGCAATACACAGCCCCTTTTGATGAATTTAATTGTGAAGAGAAGGCAATTTCCATCCAAAGGTGCATCAAACAGCACTTATTGCTGGTTATGATAGGCTAAAATCGACAAAAAACAATTCAACGTGCATCATAATGCACTTTACGTATTGAAGGTGGATGCGTCGAGTTTGCGCAAGTTTTCTTCCACCTGTTGCGCAATCCTTTGACATATCCGTACTTCGCTTTCCTATGTGTGGCATTTTAGGATATTACAAGGCTGGTGGATTTCGGAAAGAAGACATCTTGCATGCGCAACGCGCTTTGCAGGCGCTCAATCACCGCGGCCCAGACGGCGAAGGCATCTGTCTCATCGACAGCCATACAGGCAAGTCATGGACGTATCAGACCAAGGATACCCCAAGCGATATCGTCACGGATTTAAACGCCGAATCATACCCCGAAGGCAGTGCCGACCTCTTGCTCGCCCAACGGCGCCTGAGCATTTTTGACTTGTCGAGTCGTGGATATCAGCCGATGCGCGACCAAAAAGGCAACGTCATTGTTTTCAATGGCGAGGTTTACAACTGGTATGAGCTGCGCGACGAGTTAAAAACCCGGGCCCACAAGTTTACCACGGAGTCAGATACCGAGGTTGTGCTCGCAGCCTACCGGCAATGGGGTCCCGAATGCGTACAACGCTTCAATGGCATGTGGTCGATGATCATTTGGGATGCCATTCAGCAGCGCGTTTTCGTGGCCAATGACCGCATTGGCATCAAACAGCTCTACCAATGGGGCAATGCCGAGGAATGGATGCTTGCCTCCGAAATCAAGGCGATTCGCACCCTTCCTCATGGCCCCAAAGCACTTGATGCCGCCACCGTGGACTTTTTCTTGAAATACGGGCAAATCGATTTGACGATGCAAACGGTCTTGCGCGATGTGCAACGGTTTGCTCCAAGTCATTTTGTAAAGGCTAGAGTCCAAGAATTGCCGACCGCACCCAAGCAGCGATTCTGGGATTTTCCAACCACGGGCATTCGCAAGATCAGCTTGGAGGATGCAACGCAGGAACTCCGGAGTTTGCTCGATGACTCCATCCGACTGCGGATGCGCACCGATGTCCCTTGGGGGACCACCCTTTCAGGCGGACTCGACAGCAGCAGCATTGTTTATGCTGCCTACAAACTGCACCTCAAGCTTGGAAAAACCGAACCCATCCACACATTTACAGCAATTTTCCCGGGCAAGGATGGGGACGAATCGGCCTTTGTACGCTTCATTGAGGGTGAATTGGGTCTTGATGCAAAGTACACCAATCCCCTGGAAAATTTTGATTTTGAGGACTTTGAGCGCTTCATGTACCACCAGGATCAACCCGTTGTCAGCACCTCGATGTATGCACAATGGGCAGTCATGAAAGCGGTGGGGCAGACCGATGTGACGGTATTGCTGGATGGTCAAGGCGGCGACGAACTGTTTGGCGGCTACCATCACCATTTTTACAAATATGCCCGCGCTTTGATGCTCCAAGGCAAAGTCAATGCCTCCAACCAACTGGTCGATGAGTACAGTTTGCTCAAAGGCTGGGATGCCAAAACGGTCAAAAAGACGGTTCGCGACGATGTAAAATTATATCTGAAACTCAAGTTGGGCAGCAAACTCCCCGGACCACCACAAATCACGGCTTGGAATGCAGCGGCATCCCTCTCAGATGTGCTCAAACTGGATTTGAGTTCGTTTATCATGCCTAGCTTGTTGCGTTACGAAGACCGCAACTCGATGGCATTTGGAATTGAGGCACGTTTGCCGTTTCTCGATTACCGCATCGTGGAGTTTGCCATGACGATTCCTGACGAATACAAAATCCGGGAGGGCTGGCAGAAGTTCATTCTTCGCAAGGCTATGCCTGATCTGCCTGAAAAAATTCGCTATCGTAAGGACAAAAAAGGTTTTACGACGCCGCACGAGGAATGGATCATGGAATTCCGCAGCCGATTTGAGGGCTATGCTCAAGCCGCGTTGGAGGGTGGCGCGGTCAATCCATGGCCAACAAAATCACTTGCGCAACTAGACAGCAAGCAGCTTTTCCGCTTGGCAAGTCTCGGCGCATGGATGATGAGGGTCTGAGCGCAAGATCAGGCGCTTTTCCGAACGTATTTCGTAAGAATCACGATTTTCTGGCCTTCGACGCGGCCTTCGATTTGCTCGGCATTGTCGTGGACGAGCGTGATGTTGCGTACCGCAGTGCCGCGTTTGGCAGTGAAATTGGCACCTTTGACATCGAGACTCTGCGTGAGAATCACGGTGTCGCCCGCTTGCAAAATGGCTCCGAAGGCATCTTTGTGAACGGTCACTTCTTCCTTTTCGTCGAGTTCTGCTTGGGCCCAAGCGAGTGTTGCCTCGTCGAGGTAAAGCATGTCGATCAGGTCTCCCGACCAACCCTGCGGACGCAGGAAATCGAGCATGCGGTAGGCGACGACCTGCACAGCCGGAACCGTGCTCCACATGCTGTCATTGAGGCAACGCCAATGGTTGGCATCGATTTTTTCAGGTTCCAACAACTGCGTGCGACAAGTGGCACAGGCCCAAATGCAGTCGTCAGCGCTTTCCCCGGATTTGGGTGCGACCACGAAGGCATCCAAATGGTCTTTTGCGCCACACAATTCGCAGGCGGATCCGCTGCGCTCTTCCAATGTTTTCTCGATACTCATCGTTCAACCAATAAATTCGGGTGCAATATCGGCAATTGAAACGAGACATGCCCGTTTCAAGTTTGGAATGCTCCGTGTCGCGGTGGTAACTTCGTCGCGCGGATTCGCAGGAATCCTTTGATTTTGGATGGAACAACAGCGGAAAAAGGTCTTGTTCATAGCACACCACTTCCCGCCCTTGGGGGGCCCGGGTGTGTACCGTGCGACGCGCTTTGCGCAGCACTTGACCGAGATGGGTTATGAACTCCATGTTCTCACCGTGGCCCTCAGTGACATCAAGGAAGGTGCCTATCCTTCGGATGAATCCATGGAAAAGGCATTGCCCAAAGACCTCAAAATCACCCGCATATCGATCGATTACAACGCCAAGTTGCGTGACAAGCTGGTAAAGCTGCATATCATGCGATTCGTTTGGATGTTGTTTTGGTTCAGGTGGTGGGAGCCGTCTGCACGTTGGCCGCGGCATTGTTTGCAGCCCGCCTTGGACATTATCGACCGGGAAGGGATCGACCTCGTCTGGACGAGTTCGGGGCCATTTGTCGCCACATTGCTCGGGCATCGCCTCAAAAAACGCCGCAAGATCAAATGGGTAGCCGATTTGCGGGACCCTTTTACGGAGGCCTACTTCTGGGTGTGGCCGACCAAATGGCACTGGTTTTTCAGCCGGTGGATGGAAAAGCGCATTTGGGGCAAGGCGGATAAGCTCGTCGTGACCTGCCCGGCGCTCAAGGACCAATATTTGCGACGCGGCGTCACCACAGCCGACAAAATCACCGTGATCACCAATGGATTCTGAAAGCAAATCCATTCTGAAACTGGGATTTGGCGGGACATTGTTCCGGCACCGGCCCGGCATTGACGATCGGCGATCCTTGAGCCGCATGGTCAAGGCGTGGTTTTGGGAATACCGGCCCGACTTCTTCATTCCGACCTCACGCTGTGGTTTTTACCTTTTCCGTGGTGTGGCCAAGTTCAAGGAAAAATATCCCGAATTGGCGGGGCAACTCCAAGTCGAAATCTGGGGAAACATCGATCCGGAAAATCAGCGGCAGGTGAATGCGATGGGCATTCAAGACATCGTGACGATCGAAGGCTACCGCGAGCGTGCGGCTTCGCGCGCAAAGTTGGATGCCTGCGATGCGCTCTTCTTGCCGCTGGAACTCGCAAAAGCAGGTTACAAACCGCTGCTCATTCCAGGAAAAGTCTTCGAATACCTCCAAGCCGGCAAGCCGGTCCTCACCATCGGGCAAGACTCGGATGCGCTCGACATCATGAAAAAGTCAGGTTTGGGCGTCGTTCATGGCCCGGATGATGCAGAAGGTATTGCAGAAAGCCTGCGTCAGTTGATTTTGGACAAGGACATCTTGGCAAGCAAATATGTCGCCGATGCAGAATTTGTGTCGCAATTCGATTTCAAGCACCTCGCTGCGCAACTTGCAGCTGTTTTTGAGGAGGTTTCCGATTCGAAATAGGAAGGAAATTTTGCAGCAGCAACGGGAAAAAGGTTCAACCTGATTATTCGACCTGGAAAATGCGCCTGTCCATCTTGCGATCGCCATTGTCTTCAATCTGATAACGCAAAATGCGCCCATCAGACAAGACCAAACCGAAAAGGTCAAGGCTTTCTCCCCAGACGATTTGGCTCACGCTGCCTTTCAGCGGAATTTCGCCGATGATATAGCCATGATCCAGGTCCTGTCGCACTTGAAAAACGCCCACCGAATCTTCCTTCACGTACACCAATCGCTCATTTGCTACAAACCTCAACTTCTTTACGTTGCCCGAAACAATTCGGACAGAAGCGGCATTTTCTGCAAGTGCCTTGCCGGTTGGCAAAGTGCAGAAAGCATCCTTCGGTAGTACCAATAAGCCAACACAGACAAGGTTCGGCAAAGGCCAAAACGCGTCCTTCTGACTTCCCAAGTTTGCGTCGTAACCTTGCCATCTTGCGAAAAATGACCAACAAATCCTGCCAAATCGAAATAAATCCATCTGACACCTCGCACATTTCACCAGCCCAGACAAAGTCCCAGCTAAACAAAATACCGTTTTCCTGCAGGACACAGTCCTTGCTGCTTCTTAAGCTTCCATCAATTCCGTATCGCTCGAGCTTGACCGTGTCTGCATCGTCGCGGCAGACAATCACCAATTCGTCGCCATCGCACTGGAACACAGCCATCAACTTGGGCAGGCTGGGCAAATTGGCGGCTGTGCGGATCAAAATATCCTTCCCGAACTTGGAATTGGACTCCAAGCACTTTGCCTGACAAGCCTGAGCCTTCTGGTGAGTACAGAAACATCTTGGTTCGGTTGCTGGGTTCTTGCAGGAGCAAGACTTCTTCGCCCTCCCCAATGGCTTCCGGCCAGTGGAAATATTCAACATCGCCGTTCCAATTCCACCGGGCGAGCCAAAGGTGTTTGCCTTCGTGACCCAAGGTGAGATTCTGATCACCAGCCTCTTTTCCCCCATACCAACGAATATTCTTGTTCAGCCGCAAGCTGAAGTCCTTGGATCTACTTCTGGCATTGAAGGCACTCGTAAACCGGCCGATATCCGTACTGACCAGGCTGTCGGGCTTCAGAAACACGTTCAACAGGTGCATCTGTGAGAGATTGCCTTGATTGGCCTGCGCACTCAAAAAACCGTAGGCGATTTCCTTCGCCACTTCACGGGCCTCCGCGCCGCGCAATTGGGGAAACAAATCAGCCAAAATCGCCAGAAAGGTTCCGCGCCGTTCGTAGGCGGTATGTTGATTGTAAAGCCCTTGAATTTGCGTGGCCATGTCCACCGCCGGGACATTCACTTCCTTCAAATACAGGCGCAGACAAGCTTCGCTTTGTTTGAGATCGTGCCAACCCAACAGCAGGGTCACCAAGGTGCGGTCGAGCCGATCCATCTTGGCACGCAGTAACCGTGCAGCCTCCAGATAATCAAGCTGCTCCAAGGCGGCCTCTACGCAGCGCTCATATTGCTCCAGTGCCTTCTTTTCCTTGGACAGCAGGCGGTAGAGGTCACCTGCCTTCTCCCACTGCTTGAGTTCGAGGTAAATGTCGATCGCCTCGAGGTAAAGACCGGCCTTTTCGAGGCATTCTGCGGCGGCTTTTGGGTTTTTGAGATGCTCCTTGTAAATCAATGCCGCTTCGCGGTACATTTTCCCTTGTTGCAAAACGTTGGCGGCGGCCTGGAAATCGTGGAGCAAGTGGGCAAAAATATAGGCCGCTTTGGCAAAATCACCCGCTGCTACGGCTTCATTGGCAGCGTTGCGGTAGCGGTCGCGCAAGGTTTGGTAGCGGCTGGAATCAACATTCCAGGTGCCGGAACTCGTGCCGCCGCTGAATTTGTTCCAGTCATAGCGGGTGTCCCGCTGTTGAAGGTCGCTCCCAGCCTCCCCGGTGCCGCGATTCGCAAAAGGATTGTCCAGGGGAATGGCATATTTCAGCGCCTCATCCAAGTTTCTGTCAAGCATTTCCATGAGGCGGTCAAGGGCATCCATGCGCTTGCCGTCGAGCCCTTTGGTCCTTTCGCCAAGCCAACTCGCAAACTTCGCAAATGCCTTGTAGCCTTCGCCTTCCTCGCCATGCCCCTCGGGGAATTGCTCCATGAGGCCCTTGGTCATCGACAAAGCACCTTTGAAAAGGCCCGATTTGAAGCGATTCACAATGCTGTCGTCGTCCTTGTCTGCACCTGGAATATCGTCCAAGGACTTTCGTTCCTTGCTGCCGCGCAGTTGATCCATGGCCTCCTCCAAACTCGGCTGCGGCACCCGCGCATCTTGCAATGGTGGCACAGGCGCAAATCCCGGGTGGGCATGCCCCCAATTTCCTTGCTTTTCTTCGCCCAATTCGAAGCATTCTACCCAGTCAATACGATCAGAAGCTTCAAATCCCACCATTCCGAGACTAGGATGGTAAAACTGTCGCTCAAAAAGCAGGTTTCGATCGAGTTCGGCGGGAGTAACATCCGGAAACAAAGCGGCCCCCACTGGCAAAACCAACTTTTTGCCCAACAAATAGCAGGGTTGCAGCAAATTTTCAGGGACTGGGCCTGAATAATTCGCAAAAATCACCAGCAATCCCGCAGGATTCCGAGATTTCAGGCTTTCGGGAACAAGATAAGCTTCCAATTGCACCAAAGGAATGCCCCAAGGCTGGATGGTGAGCAGCCATTCGCGCAAATCTGAGCCACGCAAGAAGGCGGCCTGGACCTTCTGCCTGGAAAAATCCTTGTAGATCAGGCGTGTTTTCATCGGTGATTCAGGATGCGTTGAAAAATGGGTTCAAGATACTTCGCCACAAAAGCTTCGATGGTGATTTGTTGGTCCCGGCGATGGTAAAAGAAATAGTGATTCCCGACCCGATCACCGACGGAAGCCCAAGCTGCAGTGGGTTGACCGACAATCGTGGCGATGCTCACTTCCGGCAAACTGGAGTCGCTGCTCCGCAGGTGCAAAAAGCCCCGTGGATCCATGTAGGCAATCGTTCCATCTGCCCAAGTGGTACGTCGCAAGGCGGGTGGTCCACCCGCGTACAATGGCAAAGCCTGCACCTCCGGCTCGGTATGACCGAGCCGGACCGGCCGTTTTTCAGTGTGATTTTGCTGCCAAATCAATTCCCTGTGAAAAGTTTCAGTGATGATGAGACGATTACCATCAAAAATCAAATGACCATCCTCGGTAATCCCGAGGCGCTTGGCCTTGCAAATCGTGCTGTAACCCGAATTGATGACGTTTTTGAGATCCGCCTTGTGAAATTTATAAGACCCCATTGGGTCCAAGCGTTTGACAAAGGAAAAATTGGGGGGCAATTCTTCAATTTGCCCGGATTGGACATCACAACGGAAATTTTTCACCCGCAGTTGACCACTGAAAAACTGGCAATGGACAATGGGTTTCCCATCATCCATACCAAACGAAACGTAGTGGCCCGTTTCAAGATGCGTCAAATCCAAGGTCTGGAGTTCATGCGACGTCAGGTCGTAACGGTGAATTTTCAGGACCTTCTTGGCCCAATCCTGCATCAAAATCAACACAGCGCGCGCCAGCACTTCCTCCTCGATACAGATCAAATCGGCCTCCTCCAAGAATGGCAGAAGCTGCAAAGCACCCATTCCGCCCATTTGCCAAAGCAATACCCGTCGCGAATCGGTGATCACCGCGATGCGAGTGGACGTCAGCTTTCGGGTATTCGTGCTCCGGAGGCGCATCGAGATGGCCGGAAAATGCAATGGCGCTGGAACTTGACCAAAAAAGGCCGGCATCAAGTCGTCCACCGGGCGCTGTGGTTCACGGTCGGATGCCTTTTTGCGCGCCGGAAGGCGAAAAAGCAAGTCTCCGAGGTCAAACATTGCCGAGGAATGCAGTTTGCGACGGCCGCCTTTGATTTCATACAATTCCATTCGTCCGTCGCGTCCCAAGCCGATCAAGACATCCAATTGAGGTTGCAGGGAGGTGACCTTTGCGGCGAATTCAGGCGAATCAAGATTTTCCAAGCCCGTGATAAAAATGACTTCCTTCCCGGCGTGGCCGACCTCGTTGAGGCAATTTTCCAAGGATTCGCTGCAATCCAAATGGGCATCCAACCTGGATAGTGCATCCAACACCCCGGATTTGGCGCTTAAATCGGTCGCAAAATAATTGGTCCCCCCGAGGGAAAATGCCCGCAAAGGCAATCCAACTTCCAAGGTCAATTTGCAAGCAAGTGCCGCCGAAATCGCAAAAACGCGGGGCAAACCCCAAAGCCGCAACGTGGCATCGAGCAGCACGATGCGTTCGCGCTCCACCTTCAAGGGCGGCTCCTCGCGCCGCAGGTACAACGCCTCGTTGTTGGCCAAGCGCGCCATGAGGGTGGAGTCATCCTGCGCCAATTCGCTGAGCAAGAGGCGATCCAAGTTGCCTTTATTGGTGATGTCCGAGACCCCACCGATCGGCATGTCGTTGCTGCCGCGCGCTTGCATCGGAATGTTGAGCGCCGCGACGAGGTGCTGCGCCAAATGCGCAATGCCGCACGTACGGTTGTCTTCCAGCAATTCCTGAATCAGCGACGGTTCGCCTTCAGGCTCGGGCGGCGGCGGGAGCGTTATGTCTGCCGGTTTTGGAATATCCTTCAAACCAGTCCGCACAAACGTATCCAAGGCGAAATAGGTCGGAAACTCCCTGGATGCCCAGATCAACGGTCGCAACGCTTCATTGACATATTCGCCCGTCTCCGAAATCGCAACATGGTTCAGCCAAGGGTCAATTTTGCCTTGTTTGAAGGCGTGGAGCACATCTTTGGTATCCAAAAATGAAACGGCCGCGTGGGCGGGATCATTGTCAGGCAAAATGGCACGCAACAACCATCCACGGTTTTCTTGACTGCGAAATGCTTGGGGCAAATCGTTGATCCGCATGAGCAAATGGCAGATTTCGGGAAATTCCTCCGGCAAAGCCTCTTGAAAGGCTTCTGCAAATTTCAGCAAACGTTCCCTCGTGACGAGCGAATCCTTCAGATTTCCTTTTGCAGCCGCAATCACGAGCAAAATAGATGAAAGCGAAGGCAAACCTTGGTCCTTCAAGGCATCAAGGTAGCCCTCCAATTCTTGCTTGAAACAAAGTGTGCGGCCATCTTGCCAATCAATGGTCTTCCCATCGCTACCCCAGCGCCAAAAAAAGGCTACAGGAGCCTGGAAATATTGGATTCCCAATTGGATGTTTTTGTCTACGGGGATCATGTCGTTTCTAAAGGGGTCTGTCGAATGCCACTGCGACTCGCAGCAACAAACAATGCCAAGGGAATTCGCTGCCACGAGCCGTCTGTGTGGATCATCACCAACGCATCACCCTCAGGATTACATTTCGAAAGTACAATCGGTGCCAAAACGGGGAATTCGAGGACAAATCCTGCAGGCAACAACAGCCCTTCACAGGACCAAAAAGAGGTTCCGGGAATGTTTGGAAGCGGATGGCCCATCACCAGCACGTTTTGATCGCGGTCGGCCACCATTTTCAGGCATTTGATTCGGATTTCTGGTGCGGAATCGACCCAAGATTGAAGATCTATCAGGTTGCAGCGCAACAAAACGGGGTTTTGAACTTGGCTTGACGGTACCAACCGAATTCCGATTCGCTCCGATGATTGTCCAGAAAAGGCCGCTGTGGGCAATTCCAGGGGCAAAAATTGAAGCATCGACGTCCAATCCATTCGCGGGAGGTAGGCAATGGGCGTATGTCCATTTTGAGGGAACAATTGATCATTGTCGCTCAGGATATATCGATGAATCGCTGGCAATTGCCGAATCCGCAGGTCCACATTGCCATCGTCAAGGATACCGCGAATCCAAATTTGATCTGCCCGGACTGCGACACGCAAGCCGGCAATGCAACGCACATGACCCAGGAATTCCTGATCGGCTGCAGCGATTACGACAACTTGCTCTTTCATGAGGACCGCAGGATTTTTTCCCAGAGAGCATTCATTGGACCCTGGACATAAATGCGTTGCGTATCGTTGACGATCCATTCAGATCGTCCATTCAGATAACGAAGGCGATCCTTGATCAAGGAACGCTCGGCGATCGGGGTCTCAGGATTTTCCCAAGCCGCGGTCATTTTGAGCACTTCGCGATGAATTTCGTCTGCGTCGGGGCTTGCACTTTGACTCGCGCGCGGATGCTGATTTTGCTTGTCCGTATCGGCTTCCACGGCAGCGTTGACAATGCTCGAGATCACTTCGCGTTGCTCCTCAGTGTCCCAGATGTAGCGCAGGACCCAGAAATCACTCGGGATGACGTGGTTGCGCTTGCAGAGCAAGGCACTTGCTGCCAAAAGGCGCTGCAATTTGACCGCGCGGCGGTCAGAAACTGCCAGACCGGCGTTGCGCAGTTTTTGGATGAGGCCAATGTAGGCAGGGCGCACCTGCTGCAATTCGACGCCGGAAATCATCAGCTGCAATTGCCGGATGTCGTCTGCCGCGATGGTCGGCAGGTTGTCGCGCATGCGCTTTTCGAGGTTCCAACCCGCATTCAGCACCTTTTCGAGATCTGCCGGATCGACATTGGCGCATTCGGCGCGGATGAGGAAACGGTCGAAGAGGGCTTGGAGGCTTTCGTCTTCGGGGAGGTGATTGCTCGCGCCCACGATCATGAGCGCGGGGAGTGCGCGGGTTTCGCGGCCGCGCCGGAACACGCGCTCGTTGAGCACCATGAGCAAGCTATTGAGAATGGCGCTGTTGGCGTTGAGCAATTCGTCGAGGAACACGAGGTTGGCTTCGGGCAACATGCCTTCGGTGTTCGTGACGAGATCGCCTTCGCGCAAGCGGCGGATGTCAAAGGGGCCGAAGAGCTCGTTGGGCTCGGTGAAGCGGGTGAGCAGGTATTCGAAGGTATGTCCTTCGATCAGTTGCCCCAAAGCGTGCACCATGGCGCTTTTGGCTGTGCCGGGAGGTCCGAGCAGGAACAGGTTTTCGCGTCCCACGAGGCAAATGCCCATGAGGTCGATGATGTCGTCTTTGCCGACAAATGTGCTTTTCAGATGCCTCAGAACCGCATTGAGCTTGTCGATCAGGGGCATTTCCGTATTGGATGAATTTTCCATTTATACTTTGGATTCTTCGAATGTAAGGGGTTCAAAATCTGGCCAAAACAACTTTCCGTGACTGCCGACGGCGGCTTGGATCAGGGCATTGAGTTGCGGAATGCGGGACAATTTCCTGTCGCGTGCCGCGATGACCCGATCTGCATACGCCAATTGCAACCCGGCATGATCCGGTAGCGGGGACATCGATTCGACCGGAATGCCGACCGCCGAAAAAGGCCATTGTGACGCAATTTCCTGCATCTGGACGACAAGCGGATCCGACGGGGAAAGACTGCGGGCAAGGTCATAGACATGTGGCAGATTGCGCAGCAAAAGATCCGCCGAATAAACCGACTCCGGCGTGATTTCGCCTGGGAAGGCTTTCAAATGCAGCGGGATCAATTCAGCGCCAAGATTGCGCAACAAAAGAAACTGCAAGGCACGATACAAATATTCCGCGGCCCAAACGGCGGCTTTTGGTTGATAATCAGGCGCTTTGCGTGGCAGATGAAAAGCATCCCAACGGTGGTAGCTTTCCATCAATGTTTCCACTTGCAAGCGATCGGCTTCCTCAAAATCCGTCAATTCCGGGGCAAGAAGAACATTGCCCTCCTGCAAAAGCGCAGTCACAAACCCCGCAAGCGAGGTAGGGTTCGGATTTGCCGGATCCATGGGGCCTTCTTTCATAATGATAAAACTATTGCTTTTTGGTTTCTGCTGGAAGTAAGGTGCAATGCAAACGATGGATTGTTTTCGGGTGCAAGTTACCAAAGTGTCAGCCTGCGCAAAAGGCCGTTCAAAGCTAGATATTGACCGCTGAAGCTTGAAATTGGTGCGTCCTCCTCCTTCTGATGGAATCTGCAACTGGGCGCAGGTTCAAATGCAAGGAATGTTTACTTTCGAAGGCTTTTCACTTTGCAATGTTCTTTTTTGCTAATTTTCGGCATTGGCCGTCTGAAGTAACCCACTGGCCCTTATGAGCACAATTGGCAGTTTTTCATATCGCTACCGCGTTTTGGTGTTCAACATCTTGTTGGCGGGTCTGATTTTCGGGATTGATCCATACTGGTTCCAACTGATACCTGACCTCAGCAATCTCAATTTTTACTTGGGAGTTGGTCTCATGGTGGCGCTTTTTCTAGAGTTTGCGGGTATTTGGTTCAAGTCAAGGTTGCTGTTTTCTTTTGAAAACTCCATTCATCGGAAGGTTCCGCTATTGTTTGGACTCTCCTTCATTCCGCGTTTGCTCATCAGCGGGGCATTTGCCACCCTCGCATTTGACATCATGGGGGCCTTGGTCATTTCCGATTATTTCCTTTTGCCGATCATTCTTTACGCTACAATGAAGGAATTTGGCGTTCGCTCGATGCTGCTGGACACCGTACGGGAAAAACTTCCTCGCCCGGGTGGAATCAGGGTTTGGATTGGCGACGTGATGCTGTTTGTGTTCATCGCAATGATGTACGCTGCGATTTGGAAGGTCTATCTTTGGGAGAATCAGCACATGATGTATGTGATCATCTCCCCCATCAACTGGGGATTTACAGCTGGAATCTTCTTTTTCATGATTCTTTGTTTGGAAATGCCCTTTTTCTGGGAAGAATACCTGCACAACAAATCTGCTGGTGGCAGATGGTTTTCGATTTTCACCGTACTGCTGCCCACCATAGGCCTGATAGGCCGGTTCCTGCTGATGCGCCTTTCCCACTGAGGCTGTTGTTTGAAATTGCCGATTGCCGCACTTGTAGCAATTCACATTTTTATCCAATTTTAAGGCTTGGTAATAATATCTCTGTTATGAAGAAAATTCTGTCTGCGACAGCCCTTGCCTTATGTCTCTTTGGTAGCCTTGAAGCCCAAAATGTCGGAATCGGCAATGCCGCTCCAACGCAAAAATTGCACGTTTCCGATGCTACACTCCCCAATGCAGCGACGATCCGGGTCAATGGATTGAGTACGACCACCACATTGGCGGCTGGCACTGGACCGATGGCAGTGGTCATTGTAGATGCCAACGGTGTCATGTACCGCGGTGCGACAGCAGGTGCGGGCAATGCCGATGCTTGGTACACGCTTGGGAATCTGGGAACAGTCCCTGCAACAAACTTCATTGGAACACGTGATGCACAAGACTTTGTCACCAAAACTGCGGGTAGTGCGGCTGGCAACGAACGCATGCGTGTGATCGGAGCAGGCGCTACGCCTGGTCAAGTCATTGTCAATAACACGGGGATATTTGCTGGAGATGCATTTTCCGTATACTCCAACAATACAACCAACGGGACTACGCCTTCGATCAGCAACACCATTGGCACATTTGCGATCAATGGATATGCATCGGGCAACGGTACCGGCATCTACGGCGAAGTGGATGGTGGCGCGTCAAGCGCGGGAACCGCTGTTTGGGGCAACCTTTATGGAACCGCAACCACCGCATCAACCACAAGCGAGGGTGTTTGGGGAACCAATGGCACCGCACCTTTGGGTACGGGACTTACAGCCGGTGTCGCAACGGGCGTACGCGGGGAGGCGACCGGCGCCGCCGGGACGGCCTTCACGATGGGTGTGCTGGGTGTCAATTCTGGAACTGCCGGTGCTGCACACGGCGTCTATGGACAAACACAATCGCCTGCCGCGATGGGTGTGTTTGGTGTCAATTTGGATGTCAGCGCTGCGCCGGCACACGGAGTACAAGGGCAGACAGCTGCCCTCGGCAGCGCTGCAGGCGTTCGAGGATTCAACAGTGCGACTGCAATCGGAACCGGACAAAACGGTTTTGGCGTGCGTGGTAGCGCAAATGCTGCACCCACCGGTACCGGGTTTGTAATGGGCGTCCGTGGGGACTGCAGTGGAGCCTCCGGCGCCACTTATGGTGTCTATGGCCAATCAGCTTCAGCCACAGGGTTTGGCATGGATGCCGTGAATACCAATCTCTCGGGAACAGGTCTTTTGGTTGTCGGAAACAACGCAGGTGGAACCTACCTCGGTACTGGAACAGGCACAGCTGTCAATGGCGCAGGAATCGGCGAATTTGCCATCGCAAAAACGCCTGCAAGCGGGATTGGCGTGGTAGCCATCGGCAACAACTTGACGGGATCGATCTTCACGCCTGCCTCCGGCTGCGGCATTGCCGCGACGGGTGCCCAATATGGTGTCATGGGCTTTGCGACGACGACCGTCAATACCAACGGTAGCTCAAGTTCGGGCACCAACGGCGCAGCTGCCTCCGCAGGTGGCTATTTTGAGGTCGATGCCGCGGCAGTGCCGCAGACTTGGGCCTATGTCGGCGTACGTGACAATGGCGGCGTCCTTAGGAAAATCATCGGCCCTGGAACCGTGAACACGATTGTTCCCGACCTCCAAGGCAACCGCGTGGCACTCAGCTGCCCTGAAGCACCCGAAAACCTTTTCCAAGACTACGGCCAAGGCCAACTCGTCAACGGACGCGCCCATATCGCAATCGATCCGATCTTTGCACGCAACATCGTCGTGAATGCACAGCACCCACTTCGCGTTTTTGTGCAGCTCGAAGGCAATTGCCAAGGTGTATTCGTCGAAAACAAGACTGGAAGCAGCTTCGATGTCACTGAACTCAACGGCGGTACATCGAATACCCCCTTCAGCTATACAATTGTGGCCAACCGTGCCGACGAAACGCTCCCTGACGGAACCATTTCAAGGTATTCAGACGAGCGCTTTGCGCCTGCGCCAGGTCCGCAAGCAAAAACAGTGGCTGTGCCGCTCACGGAAAATGAAGCTACCCGTAGTCTCGCCGACGAAGCACCCTCCGCAATTCCCGCGACACTTCAGAAATCAGAGCCGAGTGTGAAAATGGTTCGGTCAGCACAGAAATAATTGAAGTTCTGGATATCGCAGGGTCGGCCCCGGGGGAACCTCCTCGGGGCCGACCCTGTTTTGGGACTCGGCAAATGCGGTTTCTGCAGCGATTTTGCCAACTTCCTCAAGAATTCGCTACCTTTCCTTTTCAATCAATTGAAGATGTCCACGATGCTTGTCCGCCTTTTTTCCTTTGTGCTGTTTTTGGGGATATGTCTGGGAATTGATGCCCAAACCCCAGCAAACCTCACCGTGCAAGTACATGCTACGGTGCAAAATGGACCGCCGAGCATCACGTTACATTGGCCGCAAGACCCCAATGCGACCACGTACAGCATATTCCGCAAAGCAAAAACGGCAGTGGGTTGGACGACTTCCTTGGGAACTGTTGCAGGCACAGACACGACGTTTACAGACAATACCGCTCTCCTTGGCGAAAGCTGGGAATACAGGATTCTGAAATCCGCATCGGGTTACAATGGGCAAGGCTATTGCTATGCCGGCATCGAAAAGCCTTCACAGGATTATTTCGGGAAGCTTCTGTTGGTCGTGGACACCACTTTTGCCACAGGACTGGCATCCGAATTGGCAAGATTGGAGGAAGATTTGTGGGGGGACGGCTGGCAGGTGATTCGCATCGCGGTGGATCGCAACGATTCAGTCCCCAATGTTAAAGCAAGGATTCAAAACGAATGGCTTGCAGATCCCGCGAATGTGCGTTCGGTGTTTTTATTCGGCCATGTGCCCGTTCCCTATTCCGGAAATTTAAATCCTGATGGGCATCCAGACCACCAAGGTGCTTGGCCTGCCGACGTATACTATGGCGAAATGAACGGTGCTTGGACCGACAATACGGTCAACAACATCAATGCCGCAAGACCACAAAACCGCAATACATTGGGTGACGGGAAGTTTGACAATTCGATCATCCCTGGGGATGTGGAACTGGAAGTGGGTCGGGTGGATTTTGCCAACATGCCTGCTTTTGTTGAAGGTGAAGAGGCGCTTTTGCGGCGATACTTGGAAAAAGACCATGCTTGGCGCATGAAAGCCTTCACTGTTGCCGATTCGGGAGTGGTGGACGACAACTTCGGATTCTTTGGCGGCGAGGCTTTTGCGACGAGTGGATGGCGGAATATGGCGCCCTTGATCGGTTCCAATCATACGTATGCAGGGGATTTTCGCACGGATTTATCTGCGCGCGACCACCTCTGGGCCTATGGATGCGGCGGAGGATGGTATCAAGGCGCAGGCGGGGTCGGATCAACAACGGATTTTGCAGGGGACAGCTTGCGTGGCGTTTTTTCGATGATATTCGGATCGTATCATGGCGATTGGGACAGCGACGACAACTTCATGCGTGCAGCTTTGGCGAGCAAGGGGCATATTTTGAGCTGTGCCTGGGCCGGTCGCCCCAATTGGCATTTTCAACACATGGGACTTGGCGAACCCATTGGCAATTCGGCGCGGGTGACCCAAAACAACTTCAGTACTTATCTGACGGGATACGGAGCAAGAAACATTCATATTGCCCTGATGGGTGACCCTAGCCTGCGGATGCATGTTTGTGCGCCGCCGAGCAATCTTTCCATCCAACTTGTAAATGGAGGGAATTCGCATGAACTGACCTGGACGGCTTCTCCCGATCCGATTTTGGGATACGCCATTTTCAGGCAAGACACAACGGATGGACGCTATTGGCGCATCGGTCAAGTGGCTGCGAATGCGACAACTTTCACAGATTCCTGCAAACAGGCTGGCGATTACCGCTACATGGTCCGTGCCGAAGAACTGCGAATGGGCTACAGTGGTTCCTATTACAATTTGAGCCAAGGAGTTTTGGGATCGATCACCAATACAAGCAACTATTCAGCGCAGGTCAACCTGGCCTCTCCGCAGGTATTTTGCCCCGGAGACAGCATTTCCGTTCCCTATTCAACGGTCACGGATTTTTGCGCTGGCAATGTCTTTTCCGTCGAATTGTCAGACAGCAATGGCAATTTCGGTATCGCAACCACGATCGGCCAACTGAATGGTGTGAGTGCGGGAACCATTGCTTGCTGGATTCCTGCGAATACCCCTCCTGCCCTGGGTTACCGCATTCGCATCGTCAGCAGCTCTCCGTCGATCATCGGCAATGACAATGGCGGGGATTTGGAAGTTTTGGGTATCCCCAGCGCCAATTTCACCTATTCGCAGTCCAATCTGACCTTTTCCTTCACCAATTCCTCCGTTGGCGCATCTGCCCAAACATGGTATTTTGGAGATGGGGATTCGAGTTCGCAGGCCTCCCCCACGCATACGTACGCGACGGATGGCAGCTACACGATCCAATTGATCAGCTCGAACGCTTGCGGAAGTGATACCTCCGAAATCACCACGACGGTTGTCGGAATCTCTGATTTGCAATTGCAAACGCTTGAAATTTCGCCAAATCCCGCCGGGAATTGGTTTGAGATCCGACTTGAAGGAACGGCCCAAGGACCCGTGGCACTTCGCATTTGGGACATGTTGGGAAATGAAATGTTGTCCCAAACAATGAATTCATCTTCTCTTCGAATTGAAACCGGCAATTGGCCCCGCGGGATGTACATCATCGAGGTCACCCAACGAAATCAATCACCCACCTAGCACACCAAGGGTTGGGTTCCTGATGACCTCTTATCAGTAACATTGGTAGTGAAACCATTGATGCCTTGGTTCCGGTTGAATCTGAAAGTACCTCCATCAAAATTGGGATTCCACTGCCCGTCCTTGGAGTTTTTTCACATCGTAGGAGGTAGGAATTCGCAGTCTCAACCTCAATCATGGTTCTCCACTTTCACAAAAAAGGTGCGCGTATCGATTTTCCGCCAAACAACAAATTTGGCTCAATTCTAAAAGCACAGAATATGAAAAGGTTGATTCCAGTAATGATACTTTGCGCGGGACTTTTTGCCTGCGAAAACACCGCAACATCCACCGATGCGGGCGAAAAGCATGGCGAACTCGTGGCAACCGACTCCACCAAGGAGGCTGCAGCCGAAGAGGCCACGGAAAATTTTCCTGATCCAGACGCGGTCGGCACTTTTGGTGCAGCGGTCACCGCAGAAGGTGCCATTGCATCGGCTGATTTGCTGGGCAAACTCAAAAAAACCGATTCGATCCGCATCAAAGTCAAAGGCAACATCAATTCCTGCTGCCAAGCCAAAGGTTGCTGGATGACAATGCCATTGACCGCTGACAGGGAAATGACCGTTAAATTCAAGGATTACGGATTTTTCGTTCCCAAAAACGCTGCCGGCAAAGCCGCTGTGGTCGATGGCTGGGCCTACCGCGAGATGGTTTCCGTGGACGAATTGAAACACTTTGCAGAAGATGCCGGCGAACCGGCCGAGGAAATCGCCAAAATCACCAAGCCTGAGGAGCGCATCACCTTCATGGCCGATGGCGTTTTGATCGAACCTTCCGCAGAAGGCGCACACTGATTAGCTTTTCTCAATTATCTAAGTACCCCTTTTCCGACAGGACAATGGTCAAAACTGAAGAATTTCTGACCCAACTTGGTTTGGGTGATCAAAACCCTTGCTGGCTCACCGGCCTTGAAACCGGCCATGCCGCGAGCGGCGCATACACAGCCATCCATTCACCCGCCGACGGCCGCCTGCTCGGAAGCGTACAAATGGCAGGCACCACCGAATACGAATCGGTGATCGCGCAAGCAGAATCAGCCTATTTGCAATGGCGCATGGTTCCAGCCCCCAAACGCGGCGAAATCGTGCGTCAAATGGGCGATGCACTGCGTGCACACAAAGAGGCACTCGGCAAATTGGTGACCATGGAAATGGGCAAAATTTACCAAGAAGGCCTGGGCGAAGTGCAGGAAATGATCGACATCTGCGACTTTGCCGTCGGTTTGAGCCGCCAATTGTATGGTTTGACCATGCACAGCGAGCGCCCGATGCACCGCATGTACGAGCAATGGCATCCACTTGGTGTCGTCGGCATCATTTCAGCCTTCAACTTTCCAGTCGCTGTTTGGGCTTGGAATTCCATGTTGGCTGCGGTTTGTGGGAACGTTTCGATCTGGAAACCCAGCGAAAAAACCCCGCTGACGGCGATCGCCTGCATCCACATCATCCAAGATGTGTTGCGCAAGAACAATTTGCCCGAAGGCATCATGAGCGTGATCGTGGGCGACCGCGTGATCGGCGAGGCCATGTCACATGACAAGCGCGTTGCGCTCGTGTCCGCAACCGGCAGCACCCGCATGGGCAAGGCTGTGGCTCAAGCTGTTGCGGCACGCCTTGGCAAATCCCTCCTCGAACTCGGCGGCAACAACGCCATCATCATCACCCCCAACGCGAACCTGAAATTGGCCATTCCGGCTGTGGTGTTTGGTTCCGTGGGCACCTGCGGACAACGCTGCACCTCTACACGTCGCCTCATCATCCATGAGAGCATGTACGAGGCGGTGAAGGAAAGTTTGGTCAAGGCCTATGGTTCGCTGAAGGCAAAAATCGGGCATCCATTGGAGAAAAACACGCTGATCGGGCCATTGATCGACCGTCATGCGGTTTCGATGATGCAACATCGCCTGGAAGTCGTGCAAAACGAAGGTGGCGTCGTGTTGTTTGGCGGCGAAGTGCTGGGTGGCGAAGGTTTTGAGACCGGAACTTATGTGGTTCCAGCCATTGTGGAGGCTAAAAACGCATTCGAATCGGTCCAAGAGGAAACTTTTGCTCCGATTTTGTATTTGCTCAAGTACAAAACGATCGAAGAAGCCATTGCGATGCACAACGACGTGCCGCAAGGCTTGAGTTCGGCGATCTTCAGCGAAAACATGAAGGAAATCGAGCTGTTCCTGAGCGCAAAAGGCAGCGACTGCGGCATCGCCAATGCCAACATCGGCACAAGCGGCGCTGAAATCGGCGGTGCATTCGGTGGCGAAAAGGAAACAGGCGGTGGCCGTGAATCCGGCTCCGATGCTTGGAAGGCCTATATGCGTCGCCAAACCAATACCTTGAACTGGTCCGAGGACCTGCCATTGGCACAAGGCATCGTATTTGACATCTGATTTCCCAAGAAAGGAAACCAATTTATCAGCAGCCGGGCAATTTGTCCGGCTGTTGCTTTTTTGAGATATTGCAATGGCAGCAAGTTCAGTTGCTGTTTTTTCGACGAATCACTTCAACCAAATTTCAAGGTCGCCGTATTTGCTTGAACCTTCTTTTTCCTGCTAAGACAATTTCATTTACATGCGAAAACTGCTACTCCTGACATTGGGCCTGTTGGCCGCCACTCCCACCTTTGCAAAGAAAATCACCTACGCCGAATGGGTCAATTATTCCCAGGCGGTCATGTCGCTCACGATTTTGCTCTTGATTGCAATCGTCGGCACAATGGCCTTGCGCTGGACCTATAAAAACCGCTACCTGACCGGTGGTGGCAAGGCGTCCTTCCGGAAATATGCCTGGCAAAACCCGCTGGTTAAACTGGGGATTTTTGTGGCCGTGATCGTGATGACGGTCAACCTTCTGCTTCCAAATCCATTCAGCAGCAAGTCCTTGCATGACATAGGGGAGATTTCCAAATTGCGAAAGATGCCTCAAATGGCTGAAGAGGCTTACCGAAGGCTAGCAGAGGAGTATCCCGGCCTCCCAAAATACCACTTCGAATACCTCGCCGCCCATTATCAACGCGAAGACTGGGCATTGGAAAGCGGAGAGGTGGATGCAAACATCGACCCAAGTGTAGAGGATCCCAAGCGTTATTACATCCGGCTGGGCAATGAAAAAAATCCACGCTTGCAAGACATGTCCAGGCTGGGCCTTGGGATTGCGAGTTATTATACCAAGCAGACCACATTTGCCATGGCACAGTTGAGTGCCATCACGGATGAAAACGTGCCTTACCGCCATCTGTTCATGGGCCGCATTCACCTCGGCTGGCGCGAACTCGACTCCGCGGAGTACCATTTCAGGAAGGAAATTGCCTTGGGTGAAGCGACTGACCTCACGGTCAATGACATGGCTTGGATGATGTATTATCAGCAACCGGATTCCTTTGACAAAATGCAGCGGCTGATCACCGACAGCACCTTGCATTCCTACGTTCCGCAGAGGCTCAAACGCTACCTCTACACCAAAAAATCAGAAATCGTGCCCTACATGAAGGTCATCGTGGGCGATTGGTGGGTCAACATTCAGTGGATTGGGCTGTTGGGGGCCTTGATGGGAACAATTTTGTGGATGCTGTTTTTGCGCAAGTTGGACCCCAACCGGCAGGAGCCTTGGCTTTTGCTGCTGGGAACCTTCACGGGAGGTGCCATTTTTGCCTTTTTCGCGTTGGTACTCTACGATTTTGTCCACTTCGAATTGGGCTTCTACAATGATGGAAGCTCTTTCTTCCATGATTTTGCCTACTGCGTCTTTGGAATCGGAGCGATTGAGGAACTCGTCAAAATCATCCCGTTTTTGCTCGTGCTTCAATTCAGCAAGCGGCTCGACAAGCCGATTAACTACCTCTTGTATGCCTCCGCTTCGGCAATGGGATTCGCATTCGTAGAGAACCTCATGTATTTTGACGAAAGCCATGTGGGCATCATGCACGGGCGTATCCTGCTCTGTGTGGTATTTCACATGTTCGCGACCTCGACCATTGCCTTTGCGATGATGCTTGGCAAATTCAAATACCGCAAAATGCAGCTTCCACTGTTTTTGGTAGGTTATTTGATCGCATCATTTTACCATGGATTTTACGACTTCTGGCTCATCAGCGAATCCGTAGGGCCCTTTGTTTTCCTTACTTACGCATTTTTCATCTATGCCACCTTTCAATATGCAGCCTACCTCAACAATGGACTCAACCATACAAACGTTTCCAAGGGGCAAGTGGTCCTGAATCCTTCCAAACTGGCAAGCTTTCTCACAGTCGGATTAATCGCGGTGTTGCTCTTTGAATACTTCGGATTGAGCTTGGTCTATGGGCCAAGTATTGGAAATTATTCCTTGCTGAATTCGTTGGGAATGGGCAGTTTCCTGATGTTTTTTGTTGTGCTGAACCTCACAAATATCGATGTGGTGCAAGGCGAATGGATTTGGCTGCGGCTTTGGGACTTTGGTTCCCGCGTGCACCACAATCGTGCATTGGGCATGCGCCTTCAATTGATTCCGAAAACGAGTGACAGCCTGCTTGCCCCTTTGCTCCCGGTTCAAGGTGAAGTCATTTCACGCATTTCACTGAATGGCGACAACCGCTATTTCCTGTTTAAGTTTGATCAACCGATTGCCTTAAAAAGTCAGAGTCTGGAATACGTATTGTTGCGGGCCAAAAAAGACGGTGAAATTCCAGAGCCGAAACAAGGCGTAGAAGCCATGGTCATTGCATTTCGGGACAAAGAGGCCTTGTCGCGCAAGGCCAAGCGCAAATCTGATTTCCAGCATATCGACAATGTTTTCATCAGCTAGTCGCTAGCGAACGGTTGCATTGTGATAGCAATACTTCGACTTCAGGGAATTATGACTATAATTGCAACAGAAAAAACACTACTCTGCATGGAAGATTCCTATTCAGAACTGTTGCTCCGCAACCGCAATTGGGTAGAAAAAACCAATTCCGAAGATCCGGATCTGTTTGACCGCCTTTCCAACGGCCAAAAGCCACGTTACCTTTGGATTGGCTGTGCCGACAGCCGCGTTCCCACGAGTCAAATCACGGGGACCAATCCCGGTGAGATATTTGTGCACCGCAACATCGCCAACATGGTCATTCACACCGACATCAACATGCTGTCGGTCTTGCAATATGCCGTGGATGTCCTGGAGGTCGAGCACGTCATTGTCTGCGGACACTACGGATGTGGCGGTGTCGATGCAGCGCTCAGCAACAAAAGTTATGGCCTGATCGACAATTGGTTACGCAATATCAAGGATGTTTACCGCCTGCATATGAAAGAACTCATTGGCATCCAGGGCCGTGAATTGTCTGACAGGATGGTGGAACTGAATGTGATCGAGCAGGTTAACAATCTTTGCAAAACCAATATCATTCAGGAGGCCTGGACACGTGGCAGTCATCCTCATGTGCATGGTTGGGTGTATTCGCTCAAAGATGGTCTCATTCGCGACCTCGGGGTGACCGTTCGCAACAACGATGAGATGCACGAAATTTACCAATACGAGGATTGGGGACTTGATTGACCATCGTTTAAATCTGAAAATATGAGTGTTTCCATCCGCCTGTTATTGAGCCAGAAGCTTTGCCTTCGCGATCCCAACCAAACGGAACTGGGGCAAAAGATCCTGAATCATAGTATTTTACTGATAGATGAGTTGGGATTTGAAGGATTTACCTTCAAGAAACTCGCAAAAGCCATTGGTTCCACAGAGGCCTCAGTCTATAGGTACTTCGAAAACAAACACAAGTTGTTGGTGTACCTCGTGGCTTGGTATTGGGCATGGTTGGATTACACCATTGACTACCAAATTCACAATATTGAAGATCCGCGGCGTCGGCTGCGGTTGGCGATCGAGGCGCTGGCCAATGCCAATATCGAAGACCCGCTCACAGCTCACATCAACGAGGCCTCCCTGCACCGCATTGTGATTGCAGAATCTTCCAAAGCATTTCTCACCAAATCGGTAGATGGCGAACGCGAGCAAGGACTTTTTGAGGGTTATGTTCAGTTGGTCGACAAATTGGCCGGGATCATCGCCGCTGTGAACCCTGACTTTGAGTATCCCAAAGCCTTGGCGGTTACGGTGATCGAAGGGTCGCGAAAGCAGTTGTTTTTTGCCGTGCATATCCCCACCGTGACCGAAATCAGTGCACCGGCCGCGTTGCAGGAGCAACTTTCAGACTTTTTAGAGATGCTCATTTTGAAGACCTTGCAGAAATAATCCCGACAAAGGGCCACAATAAAAAAGGTCGTTCCATTCAAGTGGAACGACCTTTTTCTTGCTTCGCGTGATCCTTAGATCGTACGAATGAAGGGGGTATTCTCGTATTGACCGACGGGAAACTCGATTTCCAGTGCTTGGCCATTGAGCTTACCATGGATATGACTCACGGGATAACAAAGGCAACATTCGGTGACGTTGATCGGCTCTTGGTATTCCCAATTGTCGAGGGTGATCACGTCATTGACACCGTGGGCGGTGCTGATGAGATGGTATTCGACGGAATCGGCCACCAAAAAGCCTACTTGGCAGGAGTCGCTGAAGGTATAGCTGTACAATGTGTCGGCGGTGCGGCTATGCAATGCATAGACCCTCGCCGAAGAATGAAAAGTAGGCAGGCAGCTGCCGGAGCTGTCTACATACTGCATCACAATGCGTGAGCTAGGGCATGGAAGACAAATTTCAGTCTCACATGGATCCTTTTTGCAGGCAGAAACCAACAATATGAGGAGAGCCAAAGCAGAAAGCGATGCCGTGACGGCTGGGAATCTTTTGCGCATTTTATATCCTTTGCATCAAAAATGGTAAAATTCAGAATGATTCCAAAACTTAGAGTTGCTCCTTGAGCTTGATCAGCGGCAAAGCAAGCAGCTCGAAATCAGGGAAACCGTCCTTCAACATCTGAAATTTCTCAATATACATGTCCACAGAGGTTTTGTTCTTGAGGACAAACGTCTGGACCTTTTTGAAATATTCCACCACGGATGGATGGGATTTCTCTACAATGAGTGTCAGAATCTTGTTGACTTCAAACTCGCGCTCGATGGCGAAGTAAGTGATCAACATGGACTTCATCTTCTTGCGTTCCTCTTCTTCGAATCCCGAATCAACAAACGCTTGCATGATGCCAAACAGCTGCTCGCGGTTGTTGTGGTGCTCGATGAACTGTGCAAGCTCCACCCACATCACGTAAGGAATATAGACGCCACCACAGATTGCCATGGCTTCTTTCGAAAATGCCCGAAACTCTTCGATACTTTTCTTGAGGGCTGCGACATGCAAGACGGAAAGCTCGGCAATCACTGCATTGCGATCTTCTTCGAGCTCGTCGTAGTATCTTTCCTCTAGCTGTGCAAGCGTTTTTGCCAGACTCATAACGATTTACAATTTTGCCTAGGTAAAAAAATTGAAGGGCTAAAATTAATCAGGAAATCGGAATAAGGAAACTAAAAAGCGGTTTCTGTGCAAAGAATGGTAAAAGTCACCCGCCCTACTTGGACGACCGCTCGGGCTCAAACTCCCGGTAAAGCATTGAATAGGCTGCGTAAATCCGCAAGAAACTGAATAGGTCATTGTCTTCCCGATTCGTTACCAAAAACAGCCCGGAGTGGGACTCGGGATGCACATACAAAATGGCCATGAACCCATCCCAACCACCTGCATGTCCGCTAAAATTGTAGGGCTGCAAATTGTGGAATCCCAATCCGACCCAAGTAGCCTTGTCAGGCCCTTTTTGAAGCGGTGCCATCATCGACAACAGCGCTGACCGGGAAATGACTTCGTCATACACCGGATTTTTCCAGTCGCCGAGCAGAAACTTCATAAACTTTCGCATGTCACGCATGCTCGTTTTGATGCCCCCGTCGCCCGTTGGACTTGGGCTTTCGACTTCATTCTCATGAACATTCAGGTAACTCCCGTCCGTGAGCCGATAATATCCCCAAGCCAGACGCCCCAACAAGGAATCGTGCGTTTGGTAATAATGCGAGTCATTCATTTCCAAGGGAACAAGAATCTTGTTCGTTACCACTTGCCCAAGGTTCAGGCCCACAACTTCTTCGACGACATAGCCCAGCAATACATAGTTGAGGTTGGAAAAATGGTATTTCCGGTGTGGCTTTTCGTCGATGCGGGCATAGATCAAGAACCGTTCCTTGAAATCGGCCATGCTCATAAAGGCGCGATAGTTGTGCGTGTTTTCGTAGAAGGCATCCTCGCTCTGAATCGCTTCTTTCCCAAATTTTTCAGGATAAAAGTCCTCCATACTCTGCGTGATGCCAGAGCGATGTGCCAGCAAATCCATCAGGGTGATTTCAGGCGCCTTACGGTTGAGTCCCTGAATTTCAAGAAATTCCGGAAAATGATAGTACACCGGATCGTCCAGTTTGAGCAAGCCCTCGTCTGCGAGCTTTACGACGGCGATGGCCGTGAACAACTTGGAAACCGAACCTAGGTTGAAAATCGTACTGTCGCTCCAGTCGTATTTGTTTTCGTTGTTGGTGTAACCGTAGCTGAAAGTAAAATCAGGCTCACCCCGCTGAATGATCTCGCATCCAAAGCCCAAAAAAGGCTTCAGATTCGCGTCAATCAAAAATGTGGTGACACTGTCCGCGATCGATCCTTGACCTGCCGCGCGTGTCGGCGCAAAGAACAAAGTGAGCGAAAGCACGCTCAAAAAAAACTGCACTTGCCGACGGCAACGTTGGTTGCGTACCGGCAAGTGCAGTGAAAAATCTATCCTTCGAATCAATTGCCTACCTCTGAGATGAACTTGGCACGCACAAGTTGAATTTCTTCGCGGCTATACTCACCGCCAAATGAATCCTCGGCAACACTCAAGGCATCCGTTTCTGCGTGGAGGAAGTAGTCGTAGATTTCATCCACAACCTCGTCGTCCATTTCGGACTTGATATAGTAATCGAGGTTCAATTTGGTGCCACTGTAAATAATGTGCTCCAAATCTTCCATCAATTCCGGGAATGACACGCCTTTGAGCCTTGCAATCTCGTCGAGAGGCGTTTTCCGATCCACATGTTGGATGAAAAACAGCTTGTTCATCGACTTGTTGCCTGCCTTTTTGACGATGAGTGAGTCGGGACGCTCGATATCGTTGTCCTCGACATACTTTTTGATCATTTCCATGAACGGCTTGGCAAATTTCTCAGCCTTGCCACGTCCAACACCGATGATATTCTGGAATTCGTCGAGTGTGATCGGATATTTGATGCTCATGTCTTCCAAGCTCGGGTCTTGGAAAATCACAAAGGGAGGAATGCTCTTTTTCTGGGCAATCTCCTTGCGCAGCTTTTTGAGCTTATCAAACAAGATAGGATCAAAGACCTCGGTGACGATGGATTCCGCAGCTTCGCGCTGCTTTTCCATCTCGGCAAAGTCTTGAAACTTGATCAACATCAGCGGCTCCGGGTTGGCAATGTAAGCAAGGCCTTTTTTGGAGAGCTTGATTACGCCGTAGTCATCAATGTCCTTTTCCAAGAAGTCTTGCACGAGCAATTGCGCAAAGACCGCTTTCCATTCTTTGTCGCCCATTTCGCTCCCGCGGCCAAAAACGGGGAGGTTGTGGTGCTCATTGAGAACAACTTGCTGACTCGAAGTGCCGCGCAAAACCTTGACCATGTGGTCAATACCAAACTTTTCCTTGACCTGCTTTGCACAAGCCAAAGCCTGCTTGGCGAGTTTGGTCGCATCATAGGTCTCTTTAGGAAAGCGGCAGTTGTCACACATGCCGCTGCACTTGCTATGGTCAAAAAATTCGCCAAAGTAGTGCATCATGTACTTGCGACGGCACATGCCCGACTCGCAAAAGCTCGCCATTTCATACAGCAGGAGGCGGCCGCTTTCGCGCTCGCTCACCGGCTTGTCTTTCATGAACTTCTCGAGCTTGATGATGTCGTTGAAGTCATAATAGAGGATGCAATGCCCTTCGAGGCCATCACGACCTGCCCTACCCGTCTCCTGATAGTAGCTTTCAATGCTTTTGGGCACGTCATAATGGATCACGTAGCGCACATCGGGCTTGTCAATGCCCATTCCAAAGGCAATCGTAGCAACAACAACCTCTACGTCCTCATGCAAGAACATATCCTGATGCTTGGTGCGGACCTTGCTGTCCAAGCCAGCATGGTAAGGCACCGCATTGATCCCATTCACCTTGAGCAAATCAGCCAACTCCTCGACCTTGCGGCGGCTGAGACAATAAACAATGCCTGATTTGCCCTGATTCTTTTTGATGTACTTGATGATGTCCGTGATCGGGTCGTGTTTGGGGCGGACTTCGTAGTACAGGTTTTTGCGGTTGAAGGAGGTAATAAAAACCTCTGCGTCGCGAATCTGAAGGTTGTGCTGAATGTCGAGCTGCACCTTCGGGGTAGCGGTTGCCGTGAGCGCGATGATCGGAACGTTGTGAATGTGGTTCAAGATCTCACGGATTCGGCGGTATTCCGGACGGAAGTCGTGCCCCCATTCGGAGATACAGTGGGCCTCATCAATTGCAACAAACGCTACTTTTGCCTGGCGCAGGAAATCAATGAACTCTTCCTTGACCAATGACTCGGGCGCGACATAAAGCAATTTTAGGCTGCCTTCGATGGCCTTGCGCTTGACCTCATCGTAGTCGGCGCGCGACATACTTGAGTTCAAAAACCCTGCTTCGATCCCCAAAGCACTCATTTGATCCACCTGATTTTTCATCAAGGCAATCAAAGGAGAAATCACCAAGGCGGTCCCGTCCATGACAATCGAAGGGAGTTGATAGCAGAGGGATTTGCCTGCCCCTGTGGGCATAATGACGAAAGCATCCTTACCATCAAGCAAATGGCGCACAACCTCTTCTTGCCTTCCACGAAACTCGTCGAACCCGAAGTACTGTTTGAGTGCGGCCCTTATATCTTCTTTTTCTAAAACTTCCATTACAAATCTTTGACTATGGCCGCACGACAGATTGCATGTCGACCGTAACATTCAATTAAGATAACAATTTAAACCGAAAACGTTCCCTGAAAAGGTAAATTTTGGGATTATTTTTGTTTCGCCTTTGTCGGTGGCTTTGGCTTGGCCCTACCTCCCACTGGCGACAACCAAGGAAAGACAAGACAACCAGCCAAAACAACCCATCCGCGGCGCACCCCTCAAGGATTGGGCCAAAACCGCAGGATGATTGTAAAAAAAAGTCGAAAAAATTGCCGAATCTTGGACTTTTCGACCAAGGTCGGCTTTGGGAGCCTGAAGGGCGATTCCCACCACGTGAAAGTAGAATGTATGCGCACACATGACTATGTGATTATCATGGCCGGCGGTATCGGCAGTCGGTTTTGGCCGATGAGCCGTACCAGCCTTCCGAAGCAGTTCCACGACATCATGGGCATCGGAAAAACGATGATTCAGATGACTTACGAACGCTTTGACGATTTCATCCCGCGAGAAAACATCTTTATTGTGACCAACGAGCGCTACGCAGACTTGGTCAAGTCGCAATTGTCGGGGATCCGGGATTCGGAAATACTGCTTGAGCCGGTCGGCAGAAACACCGCACCCTGCGTCGCTTATGCCGCATTTAAGATCAAACAACGCGATCCTGAGGCATGCATCCTCGTGGTGGGCAGCGATTATCTCATCCGCAACACCACCAATTTCCTCAAAGACGCCGCACTGGGCCTTGACGAAGCACGCAGGCAACCTGTCATTATGACACTTGGCATTCGCCCGACAAGGCCCGACACCGGATACGGCTACATTCAGTACATCGAAGGGGAAGCCCCAAAACCTTTTTACAAGGTCAAGATGTTTACGGAAAAGCCAGATCTGGAAATGGCCAAAACCTTCCTCCAAAGCGGCGATTTTCTTTGGAACAGCGGGATGTTCATCTTCTCGACCACTACCATTCTGAACAGTTTCTCGGAGCTCATGCCCGACCTGTTTGAGATTTTCCAAGCCATCAGCCCACAATTGGGAACAGATACCGAGGCCGTCGTGGTCAGGGAGGCCTACGAAAAATGCCTGAATGAATCCATCGACCTGGGTATCATGGAAAAGGCGCACAACGTCCATGTCATCCCCTCTTCTTTTGATTGGAGCGACCTCGGCACATGGGTGTCTGTTTACGAGCAAATGACGCAGGATTACCTTGGAAACGCGGTCAAGGGACAAGTCATGGCATTTGACGCCGCCAACAACATGGTACAAGTCAATGATCCCAAAAAACTTGTGGTGCTTCACGGGTTAACGGATACCATCGTTGTCGATACCGGGGACGTGTTGCTGATCTGCAAAATGGAAAACGAGCAACAAATCCGCACCGTCGTGAGTGAAGTCAAGAAAAAATATGGCAATCAGCTAACGTGAGGAGTCGCGGCAATTAGAAATGAGAAATGGTGGGCATTCTTCATCTAATTTCTCATTTCTCATTTTAAGCATCCCAAATAGGACTGAATCGTTTTTTCCAATCCCATGTACAGCGCGTCACAAACGAGGGCGTGACCGATGGACACTTCCTGCAGGTGGAGGATGTTTTCCTTGAAATAGCGCAGATTTTCAAGACTGAGGTCGTGGCCGGCATTGAGGCCGAGTCCTAGCAGGTGGGCGTGGCGCGCCGCGCGAATGAACGGCGCGATCGCATGCACATGATCCTTCGGATATTCTGCGGCGTAGGGTTCCGTGTACAATTCGATGCGGTCGGTTCCGGTTTCCTTTGCACCATCGACGAGCTTGAGGTCAGTACCCAGAAAAATGGAAGTGCGAACTTTTGAAGCATGAAGCCGTGCAATGGTATCACGCAAAAAATCGCGGTGGGTGAGGGTGTCCCAACCGGCATTGCTTGTGAGGACGCCCGGCGGATCAGGAACGAGTGTACATTGGGCAGGTTTCACCTGCTCGACGAGTTTCAAAAAATCCTCGGATGGGTAGCCTTCAATGTTGAATTCGACAGCAATCGCATCAGCGATTTCATAGACATCCGAGCGCCGTATATGGCGCTCGTCAGGACGCGGGTGAACGGTGATTCCTTCGGCACCAAATCGCACGCAATCAATCGCGGCTTGACGCACGTCGGGATTGTTGCCACCACGTGCGTTACGCAAGGTGGCAAACTTGTTGATATTTACGCTTAACTTGGTCATAATCAAAAGTTAGTGAATTCGAATCAGATTTCCCATAAAAATTCCTTCGCGACGCAAAATTCGATTCTACGCCATTCCAAAACCCTTCAAGGCCTCCCAAACCATTCCAATAGGCATTCCGACCACATTGTAGTAATCACCTTCAATCTTCCCAATCCCTACCATACCGATCCATTCCTGAATGCCGTAGGCACCCGCCTTGTCGTAGGGCTTGAAATGGTCTACATAGTGATCGATTTCCCATTCCGTAAGTTCCCTGAAGGTGACCAATGTTGAAGCATGAAAAAGGACGCATTCTTCTTGGTAGCGAATGCAAACGCCAGAAATGACCTGATTGACATTGCCGGAAAGCAACTTCAACATGCGCACAGCATCGGCACGGTCTTGGGGCTTTTCCAGCAATTGCCCTTTGAGGGAAACAATTGTGTCAGAAGTGAGCACAACATGGTCGCCGATCAGGTCCAGGTAAGCTTCACTTTTGTGCCAAGCCAAGTGCTCGGCTACTTCGACCGGTGTTTTCCCCGGAGGAATGGCCTCTTCCACAGGGCGCACCACGACTTCAAAGTCGAGACCTACCTCACGAAGCAGTTGTTGACGCCTCGGGGAGCCGGAAGCTAAGATCAAAGGGGCTATTGTTTTCATTGTCGTCAATCGAGCCAAAGAGCAATCCACAGACCACCTTGGGATAAAAATAGGTCGATTTTTGAGGCATCAAGGCGCCCGATTTGCAAACGTCCATCATCTGCGTCATCGATGTACCGGGCATGATAAACGCCAAACGATGCCGATAGGTCACCGCCTGCTTTACCGCCAAACCTGCGTCTTTCAGGTATTGGACGTTGTTGCTCATCCGCTGCGCTGCGTAGGGAACCTCAAAGACCTTTTCAAAAACGAAATAATGCAAAATGGTGTAATCCAATGCCTTCACGGAGTCAGGCAAGGCCAGCGGAATGTCCCGCAGTGGATCGATTTCATCTTTGAGCCGTAACAAAAACTGCAAACTCCCAATGACAAAGCCATACGTGCGGGGCGTTTGCTGTAGTCGGGCGTAAATCGGCATCCTGTCAAAGGTCACCTCGGTGACCTCAAAGTAGTCGCGCATCCGGGAAAGAATCGGATTGGGGTTGAATGTCTTTTCCTGTAATTCCCAGACGCGGTGAATCGGCAAAATTCGAAGATCATCGCCGGCAGTATTGCTCAGGAACATCATGTGGTAGTTCCAAGCGGAATCGTGGGGCAATTGGATTTCGCGCTTCTCCGCATCCAAAAGCAAGGCCATTGAGGAAGCCAAACGATGGTGCCCATCCGCCAGAAATACTTGCCCCTCGCCGATCACTTCCTGGAATAGCGCGATGTCCCGGCGGTCCTGCACGATGGCAAACTTATTGACAACCCCCTGATAATCGACATATTCATGCATCGGATGGGCCATATAGGCATCCATCAGGGACTCCAAACGGAATTGTGGATCGGTATACAGTCCATGGGTAGGCGCAACATTGAGCAGCGTTTGCGCGAGCAGGCGCGTACGCTCGTTCACGCTCGCCTCAATCGTGCCTTCGTGCAAGACGACATCGCTCTCTGCCCCGCCGGATTCCGCATCGATTTTGATCATCGCCACAAAACCCTTGCGCACATATTTCTTGTGCTCACCAAACAGCGAAAACTCCTGATAATAAATATAAATCGCCGGCAGTGGATCCTGAACAATGACGTTTTGCGCCTTCCATTCGGTAAGTTTTTCCATCACCGCGGCATCACTTTCCGGCACGCTCAGGTGAATCGAATTGTAGGGATTGCCATACAGCGCCTCCAATTGCTCGGCACTCACAACGTCAAACAGCGGCGAAAACATCTCCTCAATGTTTCCCAACCGCTCTTCATTGTACCGCCAAGCCCGAAATGGACGAATATGTGCCATCGGGCGCAAAGGTAGGGAGCAGGATTGAAGGTTGGCGAATTATTGGACTTTTTTGTTGCTCCTGTTGGCGAATTTGGTTGCATTGGCAAAGAACCTGACCTTGCCTCGAATTTTGGACATCCCAATGATCTTCGTAGTCAGCGGCCCAACTGACAAATTGATTGTAATGCCGATTGCGAGTGGAAATCTACTATTTCAGCCGCTTCTCAAATCTTGCGTTCACAGTATTGGTTGATTCTCCCTCTTTGAAAACGATGCCTGTCTCACGCTTTGCTTGCTTCACGACTGCACCCTTTTCTATAAAAAGATGCCCGCCACGCTCGACCACGATAGCACTGTTTTTCCCGATCTCCACATTCGCCCCTTTTCGAATGAGCAAAGTGGAGCCCGCCTTGATCCAGAGGTTGCTAAATTTCTCAAGTTTCAAGTTGGCGCCACTGTCGACCTCCAAAATCGTAGGCTCTACAAAAACATTGGCTCCGTCGATCTTCTGTACGGCTTCGGCAACCTGTGGACTGTAGCCTTGGTCCAGCGTAATGCTTCCTCCACGTTTCAGGACGACATTTTCCTTGAGGAGAATGTCACCACACCAACGCACATGCGTTGGAATTTCAAAATCGTCCCAGCGAATCCGGATTTTGATGCTGCCATCTGCACGCTGCTCCAGTACCTCCACAGAAAGCCCGTTCAAGTAGATCCGCCGATTGTCATCTGCCGTTGGCTTGACACCGCTGTGCGAATAAATCGGCGTTCCTGAGGGATTGTAAGCGATACCAATCTTGTGGTGTTGATTCGGCAAAAATGCGGTCTCCTTCGTTCCAAAATGCGGATACTGCATATAGGAAAAGTAATCTGCCGGCATTTCCTTGCCCTCGATGAAGAGCTTTTTGGGGAATACGTATTCCGTTTTGGGCGTCATATCCTGGGTAATGCGCAGTTTGGCATCACCATCGAGATCAATCATGTGTCGCACAAAATAGCTGTAGCCCGTCAATGGATTTGCCCTGCTTTGCTTCAAATAAAGCCCCTCAGTCTCTGCGTTGTATTCAAAGTCATAGTTTCCATGGGCGACCAATGGCCACAGGTAGTTGCAGTTCCCCCCAAACACCTTGTTGCCCACACGATCATCCTTCCCGACTTGGATATAGGCATAAAGCCCCTTGGGCAGAACCTTGTCATGGTCGACGATGCCCTCAACCCGCTGATGATTTTCCAACCAAAGATATTGATTCCGAATGCCTTTAGGCAAATGCGGCAACTTGATTTTGATCGCATCACCTGTGGTTGCAAAGTCCCGCAAAACGTATTCGCCCGCGAAACAAAGTTCCTCGCCGTAGACCATATCGCCGTTGCATTCCTGCCCCGTTTCAGCGCATCGGGTGCTCAATACAAATTTATTGTCTGGATTTCCCCAATTGAGCCGTTCGCGGTCCCAAGCATTCCAGGTTGGCGAACAGGCGTCACTTGCGCTCATGTTGCTCCATCCACCGACGGTGCTCATAAAAGTGCGGGTTCCGACGCCCCCATTGGCGGTATGGAAATTGTTGCCACCATAGAGCATATGGCTGAATTCATGGCGCATGATCACCATGGGCAATTCAGAGGAGGTTTTGAACATGGAATACATGTCGGTATGCGTTCCCCAGAGTTCGCCAAGATCGCCGGGATTGACGTAGCCGCTCATTTCGCCGAGCCCGACGACATGGATGTTGCGCCAGACGATCATCACCATGTCATATTTCGAATTGGGCTTTTCCGTGCTTGGCAGGCCAGTGCCACCGTAGGTCCAGCGGTCAAAATCGCTCAATTGGCTCCCAAAAAGAAACTGCGGGTTCTTGATCGAATTCAATTTTGACAAAACAGCTTGCCTGTAAAAATTTCCAGCAAAGGATTCCGATTCCACCACTTTCCCCCTTCCATCCCGGACCGAACTGATCGGAATCGTGATCAGCGTATCCAAAACATCGCCGGTCACTTGAAACTTTCCAAAGCTTGCCTGCCGGAAGTATCTGGTCATCCACGCATCTTCCTCCGGGGTCTTGGAAACGAGCCATTGTTTCCAATTGGGTAACTTGCCGACCTTCCAACCGATGGTGCCTTTTGGATCTTTGACAGGGTCAAGGTGACCGTAAACGCTGTCAAATTTCATCTCGGCATACACGACCAAAATATGGATGCGCCCATGGGGAGCCATGAACCAACCATTTTCGCTGCGTTGTTGATTGTCCAGTTGCCCAAACGAAAGCGAGGCCAAGGCAGTGAGGCCGAGCAAAAACAGCGATGTCAGGATTCTTTTCATCAGGTGCTGAACTTGAGAAACTAACGCAACAACCTTGCCAAAGATAATCTGTCTCCGGTGGAAATGGTTATTCGGCATTTCCCTCTGCAACACGCTTGATGGTCACGTTTCGGATGCCCAACATGTGGCGGAGATAGCGATCGAGCACAAGTCGGTTGAAAATCCGGCCGATGAAACCAAAAGGTGATTCGTAGGCAAATGCATCGATCATCAAAGTGCCCTCCGGAACAGCCTGAAACGTATGCACGTGCCTGAAGCTTTTGAAAGCGCCTTTTTGCTGCTCGTCGGTGAAGGAATGCGGCGGATCCATGGCGGTGATATGGACTTTGAGCCGCTGCTTGACACCGAGGTAACGGCCTTCCCAAGTCACCGATTCACCGAGCGAGATCAGGCCGCTTGTGCGTCCGGCAATTGCCCGCTCGCGGGTATGCGCCATCGAGTCCACATGCAGGTCGATGCTGCGCGAGAGGTCAAACACCGTTTGGACAGGCGCATGGATCAATGTTTGGAGGTGAATCGTGGGCATTTTTGAGGGATTGTGAAAAAAAGACAAAGGCAACCGGGCCGAATGGGCTTTCAGGGGGATGGATGAAGCGCATAAACATCAAAATGAGGCACGGAATCAACCTTGGTCCAGTGGTCGAGCACGGCTTTCAGCACTTGCGACCCATAATGCGCATTGGCGGAGTTCGCCTCACCGGTCCGGGACTTTTCGATGGCGACAAATATGCCGCTTGTATTCAGGTCCTGCAGGAAGGTTGCCATGTTGGCGGGACCGATTTCGGCATCGTGCTCCCAATCGACATCCAACATCGGTTGTCGTTGCGTGAGATAGGAAAACCCGGGTTGGGCAGGAAAAATGGCAATCTTCCCATTGTAGGTAAGATCGAGCGCCTTCAGCGAATGGAGTTTTTCCAGGGTTTCCGGCCCGACGCTGATCCCGGCAAGCTGCGGGAAAATCTCGCCCGCTCCTGCCTTCAATTCCCATCGCGGCGCATCGCGGTAAGGAAGGAGATTCAGCAGGAAAAATCCGACGAAAACAAGTCCGGCAAGCCAGCGCATCGCAACGTTGCCAATTTTGAAACCCGGAAGCGCCATTCGCAGGAGGCCAAATAAGCCAAACAGACCCGGCAGGGCAAATTGCGCGGGCATGGCATAGCCCCAACTGATGCTGCTCGCCCAGGAGAGCGCGCACATCATCAACAATGCGGATGCCGAGACGCGCTGATATGGCCGCCACTGCAAGATCGCATAGGCAAATCCCGCTAAAAGCAGCACATGGCAATAGCCCAAACGCGGCGGGACAAACTCCATTTTCCAGAAAGCCAGCCCTGCATGGGCCATTGGAATCAAGGCAAATCCAGCAAGCAAAGCCCGGCCCAGCCAAATCTGTCGGCTTGGATTTGCCTTCCCTCCCAACTTGAAAAGGACTCCGGTGGAAACAATAAAAAAGGCCAATGGAAGGAGGTAGCCGATGAATCCGACATTGGCCAAGTCACTCCAAGAACTTGCGCCCGAAACCTGATTCAACATGGCCTTTGCAAACCCATTCGGAAGCAACAAAAGCAGGCATCCCGTCGTCGTGGCCATTCCTCCGATGGCAATCAGGCTGATTTTCAGTATTTTATTTTGGCGGTACTGTGCCCAGATGATCCAGAGGAAGCCCAGCGGAAGCATCACGGCAAAGGGTTGCTTGGCCAAGCCCGCCAAAGCCAAGGCAAACAGCCCAAAAACCATTTGCCAAACGGAGTTGGGATGGGTAACGAGCCAGATTCCGAGACTCCCGAAAAAAATGCCATCCACCGTATGCCAAGGCATTGCGGGGAAATTGTGCACTCCAAAGAGAAAGGCCAAGACTCCCAACATCCAGGGTTGGATGCCGAGGCCATGGAAATCAAACCATCGGCGTAGGGTCAGGATGCCAAACAAGACCGATCCGGCCATCATCAAGTAAAAATCGAAGCGCATGCCCAACATTTGCCCTTCCAGGGGCCAAAGCCAGAGTTCCAAGGCATGCAAGACCGGCGTCAGCGGTGGCCGCACATAGATGAAATCCAAGTAAGGAACCTGCCCTTGGTGGACGCGCCATGCCAACCCCGGGACAAAACCCTGATCCGTGTCGGCAAAGCCGTCAAAGCCATACAGCAGGAAATAGACGATGGGCAGCAGCCCAAACAGCAGTGATCCGTCCGCGACACGTTTTCTCAGCCAATCCATCTTGGACGAAGATAAGGAAGAATCAGTCGCACCGGAAAAATGCCCAACAAGTCGGGAAGACGCTCAACCGCGTTTCCATTTCATCTCGGGATGCGCCAAAAAGGCCACCGTTTGATTGCTCAATGCGAGACTGCAATGCACCAAAAAGGCCACCATGAAATTTCCGGTGAACAGCGAAATCACCGACACAATGATTCCAAAGGGAATTGCACCCACGGTTTCGCCGATGCCCTTGAAAAAGTGAGCGAAGGAGTAGATCGAGGCATTGATCGCAATCGCGGGCCAAACACCCAAGACGGCGGCGCAACCAAACAGCAAAAAACCTCTGAAACACAATTCGTAGCCGAGCAAATAGACGATCCATCCCAGCGAGCTTCCGCCAAAAGTGAAGATGGTCCATTCCTTTTTGCGAATCTGAGGGTAATGCTCCAGATTGTTGGGTTTGCCAGCCCGGAAAATGTTCATCACGATCAAAATCGGACAAAGGATGGCCGTGATAATGAGGGCCTCGGAGGTCATGCCGAAACTCATGCCAAAATCTGCGGGAGAGGCGTCGAGGAAAAGGACAGGCAGGAGCAAGCTTGGGGCTCCCAGCCAAAATCCTCCCCAGAAACGGCTGAAGATGATCCAATTGGCTTGGCCGTCCTCGGCTCCGTAGCGCTTGAGGAAACGCCCTTCGAGCTTGCCCGAAGACATGACAAAGTAATACACGATGAAGCCGATCGTCACAGCTGCGATCGCCAAAACAGGCGCAAGCGCCTTTTCATCCCAAGCCACAAGGGCAGACAGTCGGTCCCAATCCATATCCAACAACGTTAAAAAGTCGAAAATTAGCTGGGATTGCGGGAGAATCAAAGTTCGGACACAGTTTCCACAGCATTTTGGAGAAGTTCAGTGAGGGTGAAAATGCATTCGAAGGGGTAACACATTCACACAGCGAGGCCGTCCCCATAAATGAAGACGGCCTCGGTGAGAAATCAGTGAGGTTGGATTACTGTGCCAACACTACTTTGCGCACAGTAGACTGCACGCCATTTTGGATACGGATGAAGTAGATGCCGTTGGCTTCGCCGGTAAGCTCGACCATCGACTGCTGCTGCAAGCTCGGATTCACGACCATTTCGCGGATAACCTGACCGACAGGATTCACGACAGAAATCGTGACGTCGGCGTTGAGTTGATCGCGGAAAGCCACAAAAAACTTGTCGCGGCTTGGGTTAGGGAACACGTGTACACCAGATTCAAAGCCGTTTTCAACAGCGACACCGACAGTGTTGCCAAAGTTGGGGCGGATGAAACGTGCAGTTTGAATTCCGCTCTGCACCCAACCATTGGCAGGTGTATAGAAGAAGTTCATGCCAGGCGTGAAAAGGTTATTAGATTGGGCCAAGTTGATGGTGGTTGGGCCGCCTTCGTAGCAACCGAAGCTGTAGGTGCCTGGTGTCAAGTTAAGGCCACCTGGGACCGGAAGCACCATGGTAGTTCCACTTCCAATGATTTGGACAGGACCTGTGTACAACACTGCACCGGGGACACCATTCAAGGTTGAAGCAACCACTGCATAGGTCGTATCTCCAATGACAGGATTGGCAAGCTCGATCCAGATAGAGCTCAAGCTGTCTGCGCGCTGAACTTCAAAGTTGGTCAAGGCATAAGCCCAATCGGTACCGGAAACAGCATAGCCGGCTCCGCCATCAGGCTGATCGTCGTCACGTGCGAAGGTCGAGTCAGTGACTTGGAAGGAAAAGAATGCAGTGTCGTTGGCGTGGTTAGGGTCGGTTCCTACCATCGGGTAAGCAACGGCCATCACGTCATAAGTACCGATGCCACTTGCTGGGCTGAAGGCAGACGATGTCAATGTCACCGTTTGGCCAGAACCCAAGTTGTTGGACGTCTGCATGTTGTTGAACACAACTGCGCCACCATTGAATTTCACTGAAAAATCAACATGGATCATGCCGATCGTGGTACCGCCAAGATTGGTGGCTTGAACACTAAAGGTTTCGCCAAAAGTCTGCGAAGTTGGGATACGGGTATAACCTTCGGTTGGGCGCAGGCCAGAAGCTGCTGCGTCGTCATTGGCCAGGGCCAAGTCATTCAGTTCGTATCCAAACAACACGTTGCTGGGTGTGCCTTGGATGACGCCGCCAATTGTCCATTGGCCGGGGACAATGCCTTGGGCAATGAACAAGCCGCCTGCGAGGCCGCTGGTCAAGGAGTTGGAGGTATTGAAATCAAGGAATGCATCGCGCGGCCAAAGGAGTTGTCGTACCGGTGGCAATGGTAATCCGCTCGATTTGGGTCGTGTTGGCACCACCTTGGTTGAAGATCCAGAGGTAAGGACCGCCTGCTGTTTGGCCGTCATAGGCGGAGCCGTACATGCCGGTCAATCCATGCGTTCCAGATGGAATCGATGTGAGAACCGCACCGCTCATGCTGATGGCGTCAATGTCAGTTCCAAAGTTGCCTACCCAAAATCCGCCAGCGTTGCCGTTGAGGGTCGGATCATAGCTCATGTGACGGACGGTGTTTGCCGAGCCGGAGGTGATATGCGGTGGCGCAAGCACACGCAAAGCAGTGTCGATTCGGTAGATCGTTGTGGTATTGGTCGCCGCATAAATGTAGGCACCTGCAGTCGTGAATGAACGCACACCTGTGAGGCCAGGAATGGTGAACTTTGACAAAAACGCACCCGTCTTGCTGAATTGCATGATGGTGTCGGATTGCCATTTGCTTACCCAAAACTTGTTTTGGACGAAAGTGGCACCTGCACAGCCGACAGAGTTTGCCAAGCTGGTGATGTTGTAATCAAACTGCACGTCAAAAAGTGCATCTGGTGTAGGTGTACCTTCGTTGGATGGACCGGTATAACCAGCAAATGCATCCACCGATGGGTTGACAGCGGGACGCATTTCTTGTGCGCTCAGGCTAAGGCTTGTTGCGGCTGTGAAAGCAGCTGCTACTCCAAGTCCTTTCAGCATGCGCAACATCTTTGTCTTGTAGATTTCTTTCATGACTACGAATAAAGTGTTGAAACAGAAAACAAAGCGGCAATTTACGACTTTTTACCTTTGTCGAAGCCAAAACCGATGAATATCATATCACCATCGTGGTTGAGGCAATTTTTACCCCCGTATTTGTCCTCCATCTAGCATCAGCTAGAAGGAAAACACACAATTCGTCTTGAACGACAGGCTTGTATTCAAACCACAAGGGTCCCTCTCGCGAAGGACCCTTGCCATGGAAGAACCTCAAATCAATCAATCAGCAAAATTTCATTTAGAGGATGCGACTGCGGTGACCACTCCCGATGCGTCGAGCAGGCGCTTTTGGCTTTCAGCAAGACGATGATAGGTGATGCGGACGTTGATGTCGCCTTTGACGTATTGGACGATGACTTCATTGGCGTTTTCAGAAAGGATCGTCATTTCGATTCCTTGTTCGGCCAACTTGTTGGTGCGGATATTGCCAGGGCCGTTGGGGCCGCAAACGATCATCAAGTAGCTTGGAAGGCCGTTGAGGCCTGCGTAGCCGCATCCGCCGGCGGTGCCGACATTGACCCACACGACGAAGTCGACTTCCCAGAAGTATTCGGTGTAGCAGCAGCCATCTATGAACCGCCCTTCGTAGTAGAGGTGATAGTTCCCAGGAAGGCTATTGTAATAAGTACCGTATTGAAACGTCGGAGGAATCCCGGTGTTGTTGGTCCAAACATAGGTCGGCGCGCTGTAGCCCGTCCAATCCAATCCAAAGAAGGCCGGCCCGGGCGCGCCATTGGGGCCCCAAGTGCAGGGCGGCGGCGTGTTGCAATCGTGGCAAGTCTCAACGAGACAGCCTGAAAAAGAGAAAACGGAAGCCAGCATCAGCATCAATGCGAGCGGCGCGGAGAGGAGTCTTCTTTTCATAATACAAATGTTTAGGAACAAATAATCGGATCGGTATCCGCTGTATTCATTCAATCGATATGCCACGACAATTGAATCCAACAGGCAAATTTTCCTAAACCGATTCAGCGAAGGACCCTTTCAGATGCGTTGCAGGATTGTCCAAAAAAGCAACGGCAAGACCGTCCACATACAAGGTCACCGCCTACTTCAAAACAAGACGTTTGATGGTCTGTGCCAAGGGCAATTGGATTTGCATTGCAAGCAAATCGTGGATCTTGAAAGGGCGTGAGAAGGACTCCGTTGCCACAGAACGGTAATTCAAGAAAAAGGAACAGCGAACGGAATTTCAGCGCATGCGTTTCCCAAAGTCGCTGAGTTGCTTCAAAATATCGGAGGCGTCGCCTTCGAGCAATTCCAAAGGAAGGGAAATGGGCGTGCCATAACGTTTGGCCGTGCGTCGAAACAAAAACTTTCTGATACCCGGGTATTTGTTCTGATAGGCCGCAACGTCCTTCACCTTGACCAATATTCGCGTAGTAAGGCCATATTTTACAACGGCAAAGCCGTCCAAATCTGACCAAAGCACCTTGCCATGGTTAAAAAACGATACATGAAACCACAATCCGTCTTCATTGGCCTCAAGGAATGGCTGCGGCTGAGAAACACGCATAAGATTGTACAAGAGACCATAGCCAAAGGCGATGCAGCCCAAAAATCCGACGATCATCACGGTCAGTCGCAAATAGGGGTGCATGATGCGCTCTAGATTGAACATGATCGCTGTGCTCATGGCGAGCAACAGACCCATCGTCAAAGCATAGGAGATCAATCGGGCGCGCCTTGGCGCAAAAGACAAAGATTCTGCCATGGCCCAAATGTAGTGCAAGTTTGCGTTCAAGTGGGTAGGCCAAAGGGATTGCGGAAATGACATTCAGTGCCGCGCATTTTCCGCCAAAAAATGGCGACTGAATCCCCAATTTTCAAAAGCAACGCTTCCTATTGGTCCTCAACGACAAACTTGTAGCCGACGCCTTTGACCGTTTGAATGTATTGCTCGCCGATTTTTATACGGATCCTGCGAATGTGAACGTCAATGGTGCGATCGACAACGATGACATCCTGTCCCCAGATTTCTTCGAAGATCTTTTCCCTTGTCACCACTTTGTTTCTCATGCTCACAAGCAAATGCAGCAGTTCAAACTCCTTCCGGGGCAATTTGATTTCTTCGCCATGCTTGATGATCAGGTATTTTTCGCGATCAATCACGAAAGGTCCCGCTTGCAAGGACTCCTGCGGAGGTTTGGTTCCACGGCGCTGCAAGGCTCCCAACCGATGCAGCAATGATCTGATTTTCACAGGCTTGGTCACGTAATCATCTGCGCCAGCCTCAAAGCCTGCAACTTCTGAGTACTCCTCTGACCGTGCTGTCAAAATCAAAATGATCGTATTTTCAAACTTGTTGTCTTGGCGCAAGGCCCGACAGACTTCGATCCCATCCATTTTGGGCATCATCACATCGAGCAAAATGATGTCTGGAAGGTGTTTTGCTGCCTTCCGAAGGGTCTCTTCCCCATCCTGCGCCTTGTACACCTCAAACCCATCCCGCAACAAGGCGTACTCCAACATTTCCAGAATGTCTGGCTCATCGTCCGCTATCAGAATTTTCTTTCCACCCATTCTCAAAGATTTGATGCAAAGGTGGCCCTACCGTATATCGATTTTGTGGTGATCCCGTTAAGAATTTGTTAATTATCAGGCACCTTGGCAAGTTTTTTCCCGAAATTTGAAACAGGAAAAATTCCGCAACGAACTTGGATTCCATTTACGTTGAGACTCAAAATCAAGACAATGAGACAAAAAATATCATTCCTGCTTCTACTGACCCTCGTGGTCGTTTCTTGTTCCAAGGTGCCCATCACCGGCCGTCGGCAGATGAAACTCCTGCCAGGGTCGACGCTCAACTCCATGGCATTGACCGAATACAAGAAATTTCTCTCGACACATACCCTTTCCACGGATCAGCAAAAGGTTACGATGGTCAAGCGTGTGGGTGAACGCATCCAAAAGGCCGTGACCAACTATTTCCGCGTCAAAAAGCAGACAAAGTACCTCGCGGGATACAAATGGGAATTCAACGTCGTGGAGGACAAGACTGTCAACGCTTGGTGCATGCCCGGAGGGAAAGTCGTGGTTTACACGGGCTTGCTGCCTGTTACGCTGAATGAAGATGGACTTGCCGTGGTGATGGGCCATGAAATTGCGCATGCCATCGCCAACCACGGCAATGAGCGCATGAGTCAAGGTTTGGCGGTGCAAGCCGGAGGCGCTGCCCTCTCCGTTGCGGTCAACACACAAAGTCCAGCGACGCAGGATCTTTTTATGCAGGCCTACGGTGTCGGGGCCAATCTCGGCGCGATGCTTCCATTCAGCAGACTTCATGAATCCGAAGCCGATGAAATGGGCCTGATCTTCATGGCCATGGCTGGATACAATCCCGATGAGGCCATTGCGTTCTGGAAAAGAATGGACGATGCCTCCAAAGGGCCAAACGTTCCAGCACTGCTGAGCACGCACCCATCCCATAGCACCCGTATCGAGCGGCTGAAAAAGGTGATCCCGATCGCAAAAAGTTACGCCAAGAAGTATCCAATGGCAAAATAGCATCGGGTGAAAGCCTTCTCTGCGGTTTCGCGGATTCGCAGCGTCAAATCGTAGGCAGTGCGGACGGGCGCACTAAAACAGGAAAGACAGCGTCGCGACGCTGTCTTTCCTGTTTTAGTGCAATGCCACAACTTAGTTCAAGAAGTAGCTCAAGGTATTTCCAACTACATAGAAGGAGTAGGCAGTGTTGCCAGAGAGCCACAAGGAAACCGTAGACATCACAATGCCATTGGCATCCCGAAGCTCGATGTCGTATTGCCCGTGTGGGTAGTTGATGAAATCGGAATTGTTCCAAAAGGCAATATTGGGGACTGAAATGGCACCATCTGCTGAGGCCAAGGAGGCATTCGCATGCAGATTGGATACGTTGATAAAACGAATTGCAGCCGTGGTATCATTTGGGAAGCTGAATTCATCCTTAATTTTGAGAAAGCGAATGTTGCTTGCGCTATCAGCGAGTACCATCGTGCTTTTTTCGTCTTTGACGAGTTCCATTTCCCGAGGCTCCATGATTGTATCAGGAGCAATGTCGATGAATTGCTGGCGACTTGCAGTCAAGTACAATTTGCCGTTTCCAAACTCGTCAGGTGCTCCACCCGCTTCCATATCTGCGTAACCCACAATCGGGAAGTTGCGCTGGAATACGAAGTCCTTGATTACCACATCGTTGGCGTTGTAATAGTCAAAAGTGAGGTTGAACGTATCAGCAACCACTGCATCCACGACGTGTAGATAGGAACGGAACCTTTCCGGATTGGTTGGTTCGTCTTCTTTGCAGCCGACAGCAAGCAGGGCGGTGGCAATCAGGGTAAAAGCAAACAATCGTCTCATCCAGTCTCGTGTATTGAATCCTAAAAATTGCTGTTAATTTACGAAAAATTATTGAATACCAACCTTTGTAATCTCAGCTTGGCTCGAGAGCGCTACTGAATCGGAAGGCTGGAAACAGAATCCGAATTCACAGGAATGCTATCACCCGCCATGATTTTTTCAAATACCTGATCAGGTGTCATTCCCAAGGACTCCAGCTCAAACTGCGCATGTTTGGCCATGTTGTGAGCAGGATATTTCGTCAGGAATTCTTTATAAAACTGCTCGGCCTTGGCGAGGTCGTGCAGCGAATTGTTGTAGAGGTAGCCGATGAAAAACAGTGCATTGGCAGCCGTCTTGTGGTCAGGATAGTTTTGATAATCACGCTGAAAAACCTCAATCGCCTTTGGAAAATCCTGCAACTCATTGGAGTACAATTCGCCAGCTCGGAAGAGGAACTCCGGGGTTTCCGGGGCTGCAGGATAGCGGTCTGCCCAGTCCAAATAGGCTTTGCCAAGATCCGTCAGCAAAGCCTTGTCTAAGTTGGCAGCCCCCATGCTTGCCGCCTCACGGTTCACGTCGGCCTTTTTTTCCAATCCTTGGATTTTTTCCAGGTCCTGACGTGAGCTGATCTTCTGACAAGCAGAAAACCAACAACCTGTAAGCAGGATGGAAAACAGAAGAATCTGACGATGCATACAGCGAATCATTGTTCCAACAGCGGCACAAAAATACAACTTCTGATTCAATTCCGCATCCCCTGCAATCAAGGTGATCCAAACGTCAAGGATTCACCGGATTCATCGGTGCAATGCTTGGCAATAACTTGGTGATATAGGAGTATTGGGGCGAAATTGTTTCGAATGTGGCCTCAGATAGCTGGATTCGTGCAAAAAGCGTTTCAAAAGTCGTGGTTCGCGCTTGCCAGGACCGTCTGGCAAGCTGCCTTGCAGTTCCTTCAGAGCCAATGCGCTGCAACCAAACCTTGCTTGCATCGAGAAATGTGCGCATTTCCTTCAAATTGTAGATATGCCTTCGTTTGGCACCATCAAAATTATTGGAGAGCCGCCCGATCTGCAATTTGAGCATCGTATCCTGCTGGATCAATGCGCGGCGTTGCCAGTTGGAGGTGTCTTGCAAAGCAGCCATGAAGGCCCCATGCTTCTCGTTGATAGATTGAAATTTGGATTCGCTGGCAGAAACAATTTGCTCCCAACCTTGCTGCAATCCCATCATGTCCTGGATTTCCTTTTCCGGGAGACCATAGCGGCAACCGCTCCACAAGAGCAGCAGCAACCAAAACCAGACATGATATTTCCGCTTCACTCTAAAACCTGTAGTCCTGTTCCAAACGATCCATTTACAAATCCAGCGGAAGCTAGCTATCCGCAGCAATATTTCAAAGTCTTTGCAGTGATTTGCGGTCTACACGGGTCGTATCGCCCACGATTCCCCACGTGATCCCTGTCAAATATTTTTCCAATGTTGCGTTTAACACCTTCAAGCTCGCGGCCTCCACGATCAATTTTTCATTTCCAGTCAACGCCAATGCCTTGAGCGCAGCTGCATTGTCCAATCGTGCTGCAAGGCCATTCGCCGTTTCGTAACCCAGCGCCAATTCAGCGAGCAGCGCCTGCTTTCCTTCAGAAATTTCCTTTGCATTAAATCCGCCGGCCTTGAGTCTGCGTAGTTCTGAGAGTGCAAATTCAGCACATTGAAAAGCATTTACACCTGTTATTTCGATGATGTTGTGGCTCGGGAAATGTGCATTGTAGGCCGCATCGACCGAAAGGGCAACGCGATCCTTCTTCAAAAGTTGCGCTCGCAGCCTTCTTGCCACCAATTTCATCACCAACTGCATGGTGATCGCCTCAGCACTCGATGCCGATGGTCCAGGAAACACTCCCGCCAAGGACTCGGCGTCTTTGGAAGCTTGCACGAGTCGCGCAGCGCGCAACACCGGCAAGGTCTGAACCGCAGGCGGTTCGGGACAAAGCCCCTCCGGCAAAGCCTCTGAAGCTTCTGCCAGCAAATCGGAGATACGCTCAGCGTCGATCGGGCCCACCGTGACGAGCCGCAAATTGCATCTGACACGCATTTGCTCCGTAAATGTGATCTGCGCAGTACTTCGGGCGACCTGTTCCAATTCGGCGGCAGTCCCTAACGAATAGGCATCCCATTCCAAACCAGGCCAAGCTGCCCTTTTTGCTGCCATTGTGGCTTGGTAAAGGCCATCAGCCTCCAATGTCTTGCTTGCGGATACACGCGCATTGCGAACCGCTTGAAAGGCGTCGCGGTCAAACCGCGGATCCAACAGGCAAAGGTTCAGCAGTTCCCAAGCGGCACCCAGTTGCTCCGGAAGACAATTCATCACCACCACCGGCCCATCGGATTGCTGCAAAAACACCATTTCGACGCCAATCGCCTCTCGTCTTGCGGCAAACTCAAGGGCACTAAACTTGCCTGCACCGCAGGTAAATGCGCCCTCAACAGCCAACATTTGCGCAGCATGGCTTGCTTCCAGGCTCGACTGCCATCCAAACTGCAACCGCACATGAACAAAATCCCGTGCCGAATATTGATGCAGAACCTCAATTCCTGCGTAGTCAAATGCCAACAATCCACCAATCCCGGATTGCTCAGGCAACTTCACGCCTCGCGGACAACCCGCGAGCACCAACACGAGCCCCAGCATCAACAATGGATTTCGAATGCGTTTAGAAAACATTGTCCTGTGCGTCTTGAGGTGCAAAATCAAACGTCATACGACGGTTTCGGAGATCATTTTCGTCTGGGAACTCTGGAAATGCCTCACCGTAAGCACGAATCACAATCTGCTCCAGCGACACGCCGCGCTGCGAATGCAACCATTGCCGGGCAGCCTTTGCCCGATTCACGGACAGTTGATAATTTTTGACGCCATCGCCCAACCCCTCGGAAAAGCTGTTCAAGAAAACACGCTTGTCTGGATTTGCCGATAACATCGCCGCCAAATCTTCGAGCAAAGGAGTTGCATCGGCATTCACGCCAAATTCCTCTTGCCCGAATATCACACGAAAACTACGCAAGGTGGCGGGGTCATTGCTTTTGGGTATCGCGATCGCCGGCAGGCTATCCTTTGGAACAATCGCAACAACGTTGGGTACCAATTTCGGTTCTTCAAATGCTGCGGCATCCAACATCGCCATGGATTGTGAGCTGAGCAGCAAACCTGCAACATGGTTCTTGCGCACAACATGGGCTTTGCAGAAGGCTTGCATCCGCTCGGCATTCACCGATGGAAGTGCATTCATCGAATCGGGATAGAGCAACCACTGCTGTCCCGCGACCATCAAGCGGCTGATACTTTGGTCGTGGAGGAGTGCATTCTGTAATCGCGTCATACGATTGGCAGCGACGATATCTTCTTTTCGAATGCCATTTCCGTCACTCATTTCATTGAGCGCAACATGAACCGCGCGCAAACATTCCTGAATGCTGTCCTGCACAGGGACAATGTAAAGTAACAATTGCCCTGGCAAAACGCCTCCAGCCCAAGACCATTCCAAATTGTGGGCAAGGCCACGCCCGACAACAGATTTGTAGAGTAAACCCTGTCGCAAGGAGGCTGATTGGCAAAATGCACGCGCATCGCGGCTGGTTTCGGCAGGGTTTTCCCCGATTTGCACCGGCCAAGCCATCATCACGATGGGTTGCACCGCGAATTCATTGACAGAAGTGAAATAGAGGCTCTTGTCCAAACTCGGCAATTCCATTGGGGATATTGCTGCCGATGGTGCGGCTGTTTGCCAATCACCGAAGGCACGCTCCGCATGATCAAAGAACGTATTCGCGCTCATTTTCCCGGTGCCCGTCAACAAACACGCCTGGGGATTGCGCAATCGTTCCGTCGCTGAGGCGATGGCTGTTGTACCCAATCTCAAAATGTCGGGGTAGCTCCCGAAAATATGCTTTTGCACTGCCCCTTCCTTCCAAAGCATTTCCTGAAGCTCGGCCCGGAGATTGTTTTCAGGGGTGTTTTCAATGTTCTGGAGCTCCGAAGCGATTGCCGACTTTGCGGCTGCAAGCATCGAATCCGGCCAAAATGTACGTTTCATTCCGCTCCCGATCATTTCCAATGCGGCGCCACAAGCCTCGGGTGCTATGCTGATTCCGAAGAAATGCCCTTCCAATTGCGTGTTGTGGGCAAGGAAAATTCCATGGTCCAAACCTCCAATTGCCGGGCTGGAATCCGGCAAGTATTGGAAAAAAAGGTGCTCGTATAGATGAGCAAGGCCCATGGATTGCGGCTGATCAATGCTCGCGCCCCCGCGCAAGGTCATTCCAAGATGCAAAAGTTGGCGTGTCGTGTCTTCGCAGTAGCGGGCGACAAGACCGTTGGAAAGCCTGCGTTCCTGCCATTCGCCCTGCTGTGAAAATCCCAACTGCATCCAGAGGAGGCCCAAGATAGTCAATGCAATCCTGTCGGTCCAACGCTGCAAGCCAAAACGGAGGTGCATGAAAGCGACTAGTTGTTGAGCGCGTAGATGAAAATGTTGGCACCCATCCGCAGCGCCTGCTGCCGCACGTCATTGGGGTCATTGTGCACTTGCGGATCCTCCCAACCATCGCCGAGATCGCATTCGACAGTATAAAAACAAACTACGCGTCCCTCCCAGATCAAGGCCAGACCTTGTGGTGGTTTGTTGTCATGCTCGTGAACCTTGGGAAGCCCCTTTGGGAAATCGTATTGCTGATGGTAAATCGGATGATCGAATGGCAGCTCGATCAAGTCGAGCTCGGGAAACACCTTTTTCAGTTCGGTGCGCACGAATTTGTCCATCCCGTAATTGTCATCGACATGCAGGAAGCCTCCCGATGTGAGGTATTTGCGCAGGTTGGCGGCGTCTTCATTGCTCAGCAGAAATCTACCGTGCCCTGTCATGTACACATAAGGATAGGAGAAAATCTGCGTCCCGCTGGGCTTGACGACGTATTCCTCCTTGTCCAGTTGAATCGTAGAATTCTGTGCAATGAACTCGATCAGGTTGGGTATCGAGCTTGGATTGGCATACCAATCACCTCCACCGTCGTACTGCAGCTTCGCAATTTTCATTTTGAAGCTGTTGGTAGCCGTCTTTTGTGCCCATGCCATCGTGCCAGCGATGACCATCAAAACTGCAATCAACAATCGTTTCATCGGTTCAAAGATAATGAAAAACAATGTCGTGTACGTAATGCGCCCATGGGAACACCATGGGCGCATTCACTAGAGCAAACCTTATGCCAGCCGCTCGCCGGACTAGCTTCGCTTATTCCACCAGCAATTTGTGGCTGAGCGATTTGCCATTGTCCAATGTGACGTTGAGCAAATAGATGCCTTTGGAAAGGCCAGGTTGCTCAATCTTGATTTCCGAACGCGACTTGAAATCGCCCGCCATGACCGATTTGCCATTCAAGTCGACGATGGTCCAGCTGCCTGTGCGGCGCACGCCGGCAAAGTCGAGCGTCGTGTGATCGTGCACGGGGTTAGGATAGACACTGTAGCGATATGGATCCGCAATGGTTGCAGGGGCACTGCCAACCGCAACGACTTCATGCTTGTTCACATACAAGTAACTCGACAACTGCATCTCGTCGTTGGTCGTCAAACCAAAGGTGACAAAGTTGCCGGATGTGTTGTTGAATTTGGTATCGAAGATCAAGCCTTCGCTTTGGTAAACGGTGTACAGCGAATCGAAGATTCGGATGGCAGGGTGTTGCCAATCATAGTACCCTTGATTGAAGGTGTAATCCACGTTGTAGAAGCCTTCGTAAATCTGCTCCCCACGCGAGCCATTGGTGCTGTCCCGAATGAAGATATCAAAGTCGGTTCCGTATTTATGGGTATGCGATGTGATCGTCCAGATTTCGCGGTCATCTCCGCCCCAAGTGTCGTTCATCGTCACCGAATTATTCCCCGGAAGCAGGAAAAGGTTGGAATTGTTGACAAGCTGCGCGCGCATTTCACGGGCACCTGAACCACGCGGTTGCGTGAGGACATTCAGATACACGTCGGCAGGCAATGTCTCGGTTGCACTATAGTTTTTGAGGTGATAGTTCAGGTCAAACACATCGTCGTGATCGAAATAGAATGCTGTCGTAGCAGGCAAATTGAGCGTATTGTCATATTGCCAGAGGCCCTGCAACTGTTTGTTGCCATCGGTCGCGACATTGAGCAAATTCACCACCCGCGTGCCTTGGTTGTAGGCGGCGGCGGAAATGGAATCGTCAAACTTGAACAAAAGAAAGTGGTGCGACTGCGAATTCATATCCGCCTCGATGGAGGTGACTTCCAAGTCAGCTGGCAAATGGAGTTGTTCCTTTTTCAGGTATTCGATTTCGCTTCCGGAAATTCCGTTATGAGGCAGGAAAATCGGTCCAAACCGAATTTGGAAGCCGGTTCCCGGCGCTGGCGCAGGCGGCGGTGTCGCGAAAGCCTGTCCACCGTTTTGGTAATATTCCTTGATCAAAGTAGTATCCACCGTGTTGCCGGTCTGCTTTGCTCCTGCCTGAATCCATTGACGGATCAATTCCGCCTCGTAGGAAGTCAAAGATGGGCCGCCGCCCTGGGGCATCGGGTTCCCTTCGGTAGGCATGTCAAGATTGAAATAGCCGTCAAGGTTGGCACCGGACTTTTTGAGGAGGAAGCTATTGTAGGGATGACCCGGGTCGACGAGTTTATGACCCTTGGCCGCTGCGGAAGGATTGAGCGGGGTCACGCCCACGAGGGCGGCATAGGTTTCCGCCGGGGTCGTCCCCAAATCATAGGCGATCGGACTGGACCCACCATGGCAAGAGGCACAATGATCCTGCAAAATCTCAAACACCCGGGTGAATGTCTGTCCTTTTACAATCCCTGAAAAAAGTAGAATGGCCAACACGGCCAAGGCTCTGGTCGATTTCATTTTCATAAGCGAATTCCCAAACAAATTTCCAATTACCACCAACTAGACCTTTCCAAAACCAAATGGTTTAAGGCGGGTCCCCAAATGAGGCCAAAAGTTCAGGAAAATTCGACTGTAAAGCAAAATGGCAGTTGAAATTTGCAACGATTCGCATCCATTCGCAGCTTGCCTACCCTTCGGAATTTCTGTAAATTTGATCCATGGCAACTTCAAAGAAATAGCAATGGTCTCCGAGGCGGATTATTTTGCCTACCTGGAATCGATCGAAGGCAAAGCTGAGTACCAAAATGGGGTGATTTATGACATGGCGGGGGGCAGTCCTCGGCATGGGTTGATTACGATGAACTGTGGAACCGCCATCGGAAGCCAACTCAAGGACAAGAACTGCGGGGTTTATTCGCCTGATGTGCTTTTGGGCGTCGAATTGGCCCACTCCTACTTTTTTCCAGACCTTTTTGTCGCTTGTGGAAAGTTGGAACTCGACAAAGTCAATCGGAACGCCGTCAAAAACCCCCAAGTCATCGTCGAGGTGCTTTCGCCCAGCACCATGGACCGAGACCGAACGAGCAAGCTCTTGCGCTACATGCAGATTCCGAGCTTGCAGGAATACATCCTGGTGGAGCAACACAAGCCGCTGGTGGACGTTTGTTTCATCAACGATCGGGGCGTTTGGGACTCCGAAACCGTCAGAGGACTGGATGCAATGGTAAAAATCCGGTCGTTGGGAATCGAGGTGGCCATGGCCGATATTTATCGGTTGGTGGATTTTGAAGTGCCTACGGAGCCGTCCTGAAATCCGGCATTTTGCAGGGAATTCGTGGAAACACCACAAATTTCCCAATTTGCAGGGGATGAATTCGGTGAAAAGAAAATTCCTTGTGCTGATTTCCCTGACTGCCGCGCTCCTTGCGCAGTCATCTTGCACGCTGATGAGCGAAAAATGGGACATCCATCCTGACGCAAAAAAGGCTGATTTCCATTCGGAGTTTCTTGCTGCCAAGCCCTCACCGCCCAAAGCAGGCCGCCCGAATATCGTGGTCATCCTCGCCGACGACCTCGGAAAAATGGACATCTCCCGCTATGGCGGTACGCATCAGCAAACGCCACACATCGACGCGATCGGGAGAAACGGCGTGACCTTCACCGAAGGGTATATCACCTCTCCGATTTGCAGCCCGTCGCGGGCGGGCATGCTCACCGGCCGCTATCAGCAACGCTTCGGCTACGAATACCAACCCCATGACCGCTACCCTCGCAACGAAGTCGAATACTTCTTCTACCAGCATTTTTTCGATAGCCGTTCTTGGAACCTCACCAAGGACAAGTCCTTTCCGACATTCGAAGCCATCCTGCAACAAGGGCTGCCCATGGCTGAATTCACCCTCGCCGAATTGCTGCAAAAGCATGGCTACGCCACGGGGATTGTCGGCAAATGGCATTTGGGCGTCGAGGAGCATTGCCTGCCCAACAAACGCGGATTTGACCACCAATATGGGTTTTATGAGGCCTATACCTTGTATCATCCCGACCTCGAAGACAGCAACATCCTCAATCAGCACCACGACGATTTCTCCGACTCCCATATCTGGAACGGTGCGCGGAAGGGCAACTGCGCACTGCGCTGCAACAATGTGGTCGTCGAAGATTCGGTTTACCTCACACAGCGGCTTGCCGACGAGGCTGTCAAGTTCATCGATCAGCATCAGGATTCGTCCTTTTTCCTCTATGTGCCATTCTCCGCGCCGCATACGCCTTTTCAAATCACCAAGGAATACTACGACCGCTTCCCCAACGAGCCCGACCGCAACAAACGCATCTACTATGGGATGATTGCCGCATTGGACGATGCCGTCGGTCAAATCGTGGCTGCCTTACGGGAAAAAGGACTGGAAGAAAACACGATGATTTGGTTCTTGAGCGACAACGGCGGGGCGACGTACACGCGTGCAACCGACAACTATCCGCTCAAGGGAGGCAAATTCACGAACTTCGAAGGGGGACTCAACGTGCCGATGATGCTGCAATGGAAAAGTCAACTTCCGGCAGGGATCGAATTTAAAGAACCTGTGATCTCCATGGACATTTTCCAAACCACCGCAGAGATTTCCGGCATTGACCTTCCGAAGGACCGCCCCTATGACGGCGTCAACCTCCTCCCGTATTTGACGGGCAATCGGGACAAGGAGCCACACGAGGCACTGTTTTGGCGCAGCAACTACACGTGGGCCGTGCGTCAAGGTCCATGGAAGTTGATTGTCGACGAATTGAGCGGCAACCGTGTACTGTACAATTTGGACTTGGACAAGGTGGAGCAAAACAACCTCTATACGCAGTCGCCCGACATTGTGAAGATGTTGGAATCCGCTTACAATCAATGGGAAGCAGGCACCGTTTCGCCGTTGTGGCAGCGGGTGATGGAATATCGTTTTGAAACCAAGGATGGTGATTTCTTCTTTCCGCTGTAGGGGAATACAAAGGGAGGATAGCCGAATCCAAAAAAAATACGCTTTCTGGCCAAATATCATTTGCATATACAAACAACATTCAATTAACTTTG